>NZ_JBEOVM010000011.1:0-115628 GCF_040295505.1 Streptomyces sp. NPDC002790
TTGATAGGCCAGATCTGGAAGCACCGCAAGGTGTGGAGGTGACTGGTACTAATAGGCCGAGGGCTTGTCCTCAGTTGCTCGCGTCCACTGTGTTGGTTCTGAAACCACGAACAACCCCGTATGTCGGGCCACGACTACGGTGCGGTTGACAGTTTCATAGTGTTTCGGTGGTCATAGCGTGAGGGAAACGCCCGGTTACATTCCGAACCCGGAAGCTAAGCCTCACAGCGCCGATGGTACTGCAGGGGGGACCCTGTGGGAGAGTAGGACGCCGCCGAACTAATTTTAGAGAAAGAGCTGGTCCCCGAACCTTTTGGTTCGGGGACCAGCTCTTTTTTGTTGCGCTTCACCCGTCGTTCACGTCGCCTGGGCACGATCCCTGTCATGGGCACAGTTGAAATGCTGCGAGCCGCAGGTGTCGGTACCGGGGACGAAGTCATCGTGCCGGCCTTCGGGAACGCCGAGGTCGCAGAGGGCGTCGTGCGGGCGGGAGCCGTGCCGGTCTTCGCCGACATTCACCCGGAGACGTACTGCATCGATCCCTCCCACGTTGCCGCCGGCGTGAGCGCACGCACCGCGGCGGTTGTCGCCGTACACCGTTTTGGGCACCGGGCGGATCTTGCTGGTCTGCGGGAGCTGGGCCGGCGGCATGGACTGCTGGTCCTGGAAGAGCCGGGCGAGTCCGAGAAGTCGTACGACGAGGTGGCTCAACGCCGCGTCCACGCCGCCTATTTGAGTGCGAGGCTCACCGGCGTACGGACCCCTGTGGGGGAGGAAGGGCACACCTATCAGCAGTACGTGGTGCGGGTGCCCGGTAATGGGCGGCCGGATCGGGATGCTTTCGCGCGGGTGTTGCGTGGGAAGGGCGTCGAGTGCCGGGTGCCGGTGAAGACGCCGGTGCACCGACTGCCCGGATTGCGATGCGACATCGCACTTCCGGAAACCGAGCTGGCCGCCGACGAGACGCTTGCTCTGCCGATCGAAGCGGCAATGTCGCGGCGGCAGTTGCAACGGGTCGTACATGCCTGCAACGCATTGGGCGGACTACTGCAACCGGCCTTCTAGGACGCACTACTCGGTGGTCCGTAGGGGGTCCAACATCAGGTAAGCTTTGTTCCGTTGCCGAGCGGGAAACCGCGAAAGCGACAGGCCCCTATAGCTCAGTCGGTAGAGCGTCTCCATGGTAAGGAGAAGGTCAGCGGTTCGATTCCGCTTGGGGGCTCGTTCGTTCAAGGCCTCCGCCCATTGGGCGGAGGCCTTTTTTGCTGTCCCGTCCCGGCGGGCTCAGTCGTGGTGCAGGCCGGGCACGCGCATCGCGAGGATCGCCATGTCGTCCGACGGAGCGTCAGCGGCGAAGCGCTCCACCGCGCGCATGATGCGTGCGGCAACGGCCCCTGCCGTGAGGCCCGTACAGGTGGAGAGGACATCCGCCAGGCCGTCGTCGCCGAGCATGCGGCTGCCCTCACGGCGCTCGGTGATGCCGTCCGTGACGCAGAGCAGCACGTCGCCCGGGTCGAGCGTCAGCGTCTGCTCGTACAGCTCCAGGTCGTCCATGACGCCGAGCAGCGGCTGGGGCTCCGCGTACGGTGCGACGGAACCGTCCTGGCGCAGGCGCAGCGGGAGCGGGTGGCCGGCGCAGACCATCTTCAGGATCGCCGAGCCGTCCTCCTGCGGCCACAACTCCCCGTAGAGCAGGGTCAGGAAACGGCTGCGGGCGCCCTCGTCGAGGATCGCCGCGTTGAGGCGCTCCAGGACCGCGGGGCCGCCGAAGCCCTCGCGAGCGAGCAGGCGCAGGGCGTGGCGGGCCAGGCCGGTGACGGCCGCAGCCTCCGGGCCCGTGCCACAGACGTCGCCGATGGCGAAGCCGTACGCGCCGTCCCGGATGGGGAACAGGTCGTAGAAGTCGCCGCCCACCTCGTTGCCCTCGCCGGCCGCGCGGTAGATGACCTCCACCTCGACACCGGGGACGTCGGGCAACTCCGGGGGCAGGAGGCTGCGCTGGAGGGACTGGCTGATCGCCATGCGCTCCGAGTAGAGGCGCGCGTTGTCGAGGGCGAGGGCCGCCCTGCGGCTCAAGTCCTCGGCCAGCTCCAGGATTTCCTGGCGGAAGTGTTCGTCCGTCGGCTTGCCGAGGGTCAGCATGCCGATGACGCGGTTGCGGGCCACCAGGGGGAGCACGACGGTCTCGCCGCCGACCGCTGAGGCCGTCTGGAGCGTCGTGCCGATGCCGGAGCTGACGCTGGCCGGTTCGCCGAGCCCCAGGCTCCTCATGGACGTACGCAGAGCCGCCTGGTGGGCGGCTTCCGCGGGGGCCGCCCAGACGCGGGCGCCGGGAGTCGGGACCGGGTCCGGCGGGGCGATCTTCGAAAGGAGTGCCTTCAAGCCGTCGATACGCTCCTCGTCCTCGTGCAGCACATAGGAGAGGTACGGCTCCGAGGCCTGATCGGCGATCGTGTAGACGGCGCACCACGTGGCGAGGGTTGGAACCGTCATCTGGGCCATGAGCGCCAGGGTTTGGTCCCTGTCGAGCGTTCCCGCCAGGAGGTCGGAGGCTTCGACGAGGAAGCTGAGCGAGCCGCGGCGGAGCTTTTCGAGTTCGCCGAGGCGGGCCGATTCGACGGCCAGCGCGATGCGGTCGGCGGCGAACTGTAGGCGCAGTGCTTCTTCGTTGGAGTAGCGGTCGGGGGATTCCGCCGCCACTCCTAGGGAGCCCGTAAGCCGGCCTTCTACCTTGAGGGGCACCGTGACGACCGAGCGCATGCCCGTGCCGTTCAGGAGCGGGACGGCGCCTGGCACTTGGGTCAGGTCCTCGTGCACGGCGGGCATCCGGGCCGAGCCGTAGCGGTTGGGGCCGACTTCCACGGGCACGCGCGCGAAGCGCTGCCGTGCGGAGGGCAGGCCCGTCGACGCGCGGACCTCCAGCTCCGTCTCGTCGTCCGTGGCGAGCAGGAGGAACGCGGAGTCGCCGTCGAGCATGTCGCGGGCGCGCTCGACGGTGCGCTGGAGCAGCCCGTCGAGGTCGTCGGGGGCCGGCGAGCCGATGAAGACCTCGAACGGGTCGGAGCCCTGGCTGTCCGAGTGCGTCGCGGGGTCGGGCGAGGGGAGGCGCAGCGGGGTCTGGAGGATGGCCCGCTCGTGATCGCGTACCAGGAGGCACACGGTCGACGGCTCGCCGTCGGTGTCGCGGACACGCAGGTGCGAGGCGTACACGGGCGTCACACGGCCATTGGCGGTGCGGATGCCGTAACTGCCCTCCCAGCGCGAGAGCTGCAGCGCCTCGACGATGCCGGTGCTGGTGCCGGGCGTGTGCGGCCATGCCGCGAAGTCCGTGAGGGGCTTGCCGGTGACCTGCTCGGCCGCGTACCCGAAGAGCTCCTCCGCGTCCTCGTTCCACCCGGTGATCGCGCCGACCCGGTCGATCTGGACGACGGCCACGCGGACCCGCTCGTCCGCGAGCGGGAGGAGGTCGATGGGGAGGTTGGGGCCTGCGGCGCGGGTGCCCACCGAGCGCTCGGGCAGGTCGAGTTGGAACCAGACCCGCTTGTGCATGGCCGAATAGTCGACGCCCCAGCGGCCGGCGAGCGCGGCGCAGAGCTGGAGGCCGCGGCCGCCCTCGCGGTCGGGGCTGCCCATGTTCATGCCGGACGACTGAATCGGAATCTCGCGCTCCGGATAGCGGTCGGAGACCTCGATGCGGACGTGATCCTCACTTCGCAGGCACAGAACCTCCGCGGATGTGCCCGCGTGAACTACGGCATTTGTCACGAGTTCGCTGGTCAGGACGACGGCGTCGTCGATGATGTCGGCATGGCCCCACCCTTGGAGGGTGTCGCGCACGAAGGAGCGGGCGGTCGCGACGGATCGCCCGACCGGTTCGAAAGTGGCAGCCGCGCGCGCGGTGATCACAGAACTCCCTGTACGAGTTGTACTCGTTGTCCGAGTGTCGAGGCCCAGGTCTCCCGTACCCATGTCTCGGCCGCCCCTCCGATGCCCGCTCGTTTTTCGCCACCGCCCAGGCCGGGCAGACCGGGGTGGGTGGACAGCCGCTGCCAAGGTTACTTACCTTCGCCGTCCATGCGGATGCCGGTCGTCTGTCTTTCCGCCCGGAGGGTGTGCGGACGGTGTGCGAAGCTGCCGAACTGTTATGGCCTGGTTCAGCCATGGTGAAACACTGGGCAAGCTTCCATAGAAGAACGCATTGAACTGTCGATGCGGCGGTAGAAGCGAATCCGAGAAACCCGAGCTACCCGAGCAGTACAGGTCGACCCCTGCGGGAGGGACACAGTGGAGTCTGGCGCAGCGACGCGGAGCAAAAAGACGCGCGCAGAAGACGGACAGTCCCTGGCAAAACAGCGCAAAACGCGCGGTGGCGGCGGAACGACGACGGTGGATACCGCGGCGCTGAACAGGCTGCTCGCAGGCCTTGTCGCGATGAGAGACGGCAACGCCCGCAAGCGCCTGACCGTCAGCGGCGACGGAGTGATGTCGGAGATCGCGGCCGTCTTCAACGAGGTGGCCGACCGAAATCTGCACCTGACGGGTGAGATCTCGCGGGTGCGCCGCATGGTGGGCCGCGAGGGCAAGCTCACCGAGCGGCTCGAGACGGGCGCCTGTGAGGGTTCCTGGGCCACCGCGATCAATGCGTCCAACGCGCTCGTGGACGACCTCGTACGGCCCGTCTCAGAGGTCGGGAGGGTGCTCTCGGCGGTCGCGGACGGCGATCTGTCGCCCCGTATGGAGCTGCGGGCCCAGGTGCCGGAAGGGAAGCCGGAGGCGCACGGGCATCCGCTGCGCGGCGAGTTCCTGAAGGTCGGCCGGACGGTCAACAATCTCGTCGATCAGCTCTCCACGTTCACCGACGAGGTCACGCGCGTGGCCAGCGAGGTGGGTACCGAGGGCAAGCTCGGCGGGCAGGCGCGCGTACGTGGAATGTCCGGTTCGTGGAAGGATCTCACGGATTCCGTCAACACCATGGCGTACCGGCTGACCGCGCAGGTACGTGACATTGCTCTCGTCACCACCGCGGTGGCCAAGGGTGACTTGTCTCGAAAGGTCACGGTTCACGTCGCGGGCGAGATGCTCGAGCTGAAGAACACCGTGAACACGATGGTGGACCAACTGTCGTCGTTCTCCTCCGAGGTCACGCGTGTGGCCCGCGAAGTGGGTACGGAGGGTGAGCTCGGCGGCCAGGCGCAGGTGCCCGGTGTGGCCGGAGTGTGGAAGGACCTCACCGATTCGGTGAACCTCATGGCCGGCAACCTGACCGCGCAGGTGCGTGGAATCGCTCAGGTCACCACGGCCGTGGCCAATGGTGACCTGTCGCAGAAGGTCACGGTGTCGGCGCGCGGCGAGGTCGCCCAGCTGGCCGAGACCATCAACCAGATGACGGAGACCCTGCGAACTTTCGCGGACGAGGTCACGCGTGTGGCGAACGAGGTCGGCGCCGAGGGGCAGCTCGGCGGTCAGGCCAACGTGCCGGGAGCCGCCGGCACGTGGAAGGACCTCACCGATTCGGTGAACACGGTTTTCCGAAACCTCACAACTCAGGTGCGGGACATCGCCACCGTCACGACGGCGGTGGCCAACGGCGATCTGTCGCAGAAGGTCACCGTCGACGTCGCGGGCGAGATGCTCGAGCTGAAGAACACCGTGAACACGATGGTGGACCAGCTGTCCGCCTTCGGTTCCGAAGTGACGCGTGTGGCCCGGGAGATCGGTGTCGAGGGTGAGCTCGGCGGTCAGGCTCTCGTGCCGGGAGCAGCCGGGACGTGGAAGGACCTGACCGACTCCGTCAACACGGCGTTCCGGAACCTCACCGGACAGGTGCGCAACATCGCCCAGGTGACGACGGCGGTGGCGAACGGTGACCTGTCGCAGAAGGTCACCGTCGACGTCTCCGGCGAGATGCTTCAGCTGAAGAACACCGTGAACACGATGGTGGACCAGCTGTCGAGCTTCGCCGACCAGGTGACGCGGATGGCGCGTGACGTGGGCACGGAGGGCCGACTCGGCGGTCAGGCCCGCGTGGACGGCGTGAGCGGCACGTGGAAGGAACTGACCGATTCCGTCAACTTCATGGCCGGAAACCTGACTTCACAGGTACGGCAGATCGCTCAGGTCACGACCGCGGTGGCGCGGGGTGATCTGTCGCAGAAGATCGACGTGGATGCCCGCGGCGAGATCCTGGAGCTGAAGAACACCATCAACACGATGGTCGACCAGCTCTCCGCCTTCGCCGACCAGGTGACCCGCGTGGCCCGCGAGGTGGGCACGGAAGGCCGCCTGGGCGGCCAGGCCCAGGTGCCCGGCGTCGCAGGCGTGTGGCGCGACCTGACGGATTCCGTGAACGGCATGGCCGGCAACCTCACGGCGCAGGTGCGCAACATCGCCCAGGTGGCCACGGCGGTGGCGCGGGGTGATCTGTCGCAGAAGATCGACGTGGACGCGCGCGGCGAGATCCTGGAGCTGAAGAACACCCTCAACACGATGGTGGACCAGCTGTCGGCCTTCGCCGAGCAGGTGACGCGGGTGGCCCGCGAGGTGGGTACGGACGGCATCCTCGGCGGACAGGCCGAGGTGCAGGGTGTGTCGGGTACGTGGAAGGACCTGACGCAGTCCGTGAACGGCATGGCCAACAACCTGACGCTTCAGGTGCGCAACATCGCCGAGGTCACGACGGCCGTGGCGCGAGGCGACCTCTCCAAGAAGATCACCGTCGACGCCAAGGGCGAGATCCTCGAACTCGTCACCACGGTGAACACGATGGTGGACCAGCTCTCGGCGTTCGCGGAGCAGGTGACGCGGGTGGCCCGTGAGGTGGGCACCGAGGGGCAGCTGGGCGGCCAGGCCCGGGTGCCGGGCATCACCGGCATCTGGAAGGACCTGAGCGACAACGTCAACCTGATGGCCAACAACCTGACCATGCAGGTGCGCAACATCTCCCAGGTCGCCAACGCGGTGGCCAACGGCGACCTGACCCGGCAGGTCACCATCGAGGCGCGCGGCGAGGTCGCGCAGCTCGCCGACACGTTCAACACGATGGTGCGGACCCTGAGTTCGTTCGCCGACCAGGTCACCAAGGTGGCCCGCGAGGTGGGCACGGACGGCATCCTCGGCGGCCAGGCCCGCGTACCCGGAGTGTCCGGTACGTGGAAGGACCTGACCGAATCCGTGAACGGCATGGCCTCGAACCTGACCGGACAGGTGCGCAACATCGCGATGGTCACGACCGCCATCGCCAAGGGCGACCTGACCAAGAAGATCGACATCGACGCGCGCGGCGAGATCCTCGAGCTGAAGACCACGATCAACACGATGGTGGACCAGCTGTCGTCGTTCGCGGAGCAGGTGACCCGGGTGGCCCGTGAGGTGGGCACCGAGGGTCAGTTGGGCGGCCAGGCGCGGGTGCGCGACGTGGACGGCACGTGGCGCGACCTGACCGAGTCGGTGAACGAGATGGCCGGGAACCTGACCC
This sequence comes from Streptomyces sp. NPDC002790, assembly GCF_040295505.1. NCBI lineage: Bacteria > Bacillati > Actinomycetota > Actinomycetes > Kitasatosporales > Streptomycetaceae > Streptomyces > Streptomyces sp. NPDC002790. Next base: position 7,475 of record NZ_JBEOVM010000011.1, read on the forward strand.
GTCAGGTGCGCGCCATCGCGGCCGTCGCCACCGCGGTGACCCGCGGCGACCTCAACCTCAAGATCGACGTCGATGCCGCGGGCGAGATCCAGGTCCTGCAGGACAACATCAACAAGATGATCTCGAACCTGCGCGACACCACGATCGCCAACGAGGAGCAGGACTGGCTCAAGGGCAACCTGGCCCGTATCTCGGGTCTGATGCAGGGCCGTCGCGACCTCGACGACGTGGCGGGGCTCATCATGAGCGAGCTGACGCCGGTGGTGTCGGCGCAGCACGGCGCGTTCTTCCTGGCGCTGCCGCTGGACGACAGCGCCGACGTGGCGATCGCGGACGAGGACGCGTACGAGCTGCGCATGTGCGGGAGCTACGGCTACTCCATGGGCTCCATGCCGACGGCGTTCCGGCCCGGCGAGACGCTCATCGGGACGGCCGCGCAGGAGCGGCGCACGATCCTTGTGGACAACGCGCCCAGTGGCTACCTGAAGATCGCCTCCGGGCTCGGCGAGGCGCCGCCGGCACAGGTCATCGTGATCCCCGTGCTGTTCGAGGACACGGTGCTCGGTGTGATCGAGCTGGCGTCGTTCACGCCGTTCACGCAGATCCAGAAGGACTTCCTCGGGCAGATCGCCGAGATGATCGCGACGAGCGTCAACACGATCTCCGTCAACACGAAGACGGAGGTCCTGCTGCGGCAGTCGCAGGAACTGACCGAGCAACTCCGTGAGCGTTCCGCCGAGTTGGAGAACCGGCAGAAGGCCCTCCAGGCGTCCAACGCCGAGCTGGAGGAGAAGGCCGAACTGCTCGCCCAGCAGAACCGTGACATCGAGGTGAAGAACACCGAGATCGAGGACGCGCGGCAGGTCCTGGAGGAGCGCGCCGAGCAGCTCGCCGTCTCGATGCGCTACAAGAGCGAGTTCCTCGCCAACATGTCGCACGAGCTGCGCACGCCGCTCAACTCGCTGCTCATCCTTGCCAAGTTGCTGGCCGACAACGCCGACACGAACCTCACCCCGAAGCAGGTCGAGTTCGCCGAGACGATCCATGGAGCGGGTTCCGACCTGCTCCAGCTGATCAACGACATCCTGGACCTGTCGAAGGTCGAGGCGGGCAAGATGGACGTCTCTCCGACGCGCATCGCCCTGGTGCAGCTTGTCGACTACGTAGAGGCCACGTTCCGGCCGCTGACGGCGGAGAAGCAACTCGACTTCTCCGTAAGGGTGTCGCCGGAACTGCCCACTACGTTGCACACCGACGAACAGCGGCTCCTTCAGGTGCTGCGCAACCTGCTCTCCAACGCGGTGAAGTTCACCGACTCCGGTGCCGTCGAGCTGGTCATCAGGCCGGCCGGCGCCGACGTACCGAACGCGATCCGTGAACAGCTCCTGGAAGCGGGCTCGTTGACCGAGGTCGACGGGGACGTGATCGCCTTCTCGGTGACCGACACCGGAATCGGCATCGCGGCCAGCAAGATGCGCGTCATCTTCGAGGCGTTCAAGCAGGCCGACGGCACGACGAGCCGCAAGTACGGCGGTACGGGCCTCGGTCTGTCCATCAGCCGGGAGATTGCCCGCCTCCTGGGCGGCGAGATCCACGCGCAGAGCGAGCCCGGACGCGGCTCGACCTTCACGCTGTACCTGCCGATGCACCCGAGCGAACTGCCGCCCCAGGGGTACGCGCAGCTCGCGCCGACCATCGAACCGGGGGAGCGGCTCGCCCTCGACGCGGCGCCCGAGCCCGCGGAGGTGGTGACCCCGTCCGAGGTGAGGTCCTACCAGGACACCCAGAACGGGCCCGCGGCGCTCTTCCGGCGCCGCCGCAGGTCGACCCCGACGCAGCCCGAGCGGACGACGCTCCAGGGGTCGCCGCAGAGCCAGCCGATGCCCGCTCAGGAGCGCGCGGAGGAGCACTGGGACGGCGGCATGGCGGGTGCGACGGGTGCGGCCGAGAAGAGCTCGCCCACGCCGCGGCGCGGGCTGCTGTTCGGCGGCGAGAAGGTGCTCATCGTCGACGACGACATCCGTAACGTGTTCGCGCTCACCAGCGTCCTGGAACAGCAGGGCCTCTCGGTCCTGTACGCGGAGAACGGGCGGGAGGGCATCGAAGTCCTCGAACAGCACGACGATGTGACAGTTGTGCTGATGGACATCATGATGCCGGAGATGGACGGCTACGCGACGACGACGGCGATCCGTAGGATGCCGCAGTTCGCCGGGCTGCCGATCATCGCGCTCACCGCGAAGGCGATGAAGGGCGACCGGGAGAAGGCGATCGAGTCGGGTGCTTCCGACTACGTTACGAAGCCGGTCGATCCGGACCATCTGCTCTCTGTGATGGAGCGGTGGATGCATGGTGAGTGACAGGAATCCGAAATGTTCAAGATGAGTTGCTGACTGAGTGTGGTCGAAGTCGTGTAGAGGCGCGGGATTCGGGGAACCTTCTGGTCTCCCACCGCGTTTCTGCTACGTGCACGGTGACATCGCGGTGACAGGGTGTGGCGACAGGCGGGGTGCGGCTACCATGACCGGCACAAGGACGGGCGACGCAAGGGAGTCGTTCCCTGGGGCGGCGAAAGGAGCCTCCCCGAGTCCTGCGGACAGGGGCGGCCCCATGCCGGGGCGAGGAGGGCGGGCCATGGTGCAGAAGGCCAAGATCCTCCTGGTCGATGACCGGCCGGAGAATCTGCTGGCGCTGGAGGCCATCCTCTCCGCGCTCGATCAGACACTGGTACGGGCATCGTCCGGGGAGGAAGCGCTGAAGGCGCTGCTCACGGACGATTTCGCGGTCATTCTGTTGGACGTTCAGATGCCAGGAATGGACGGTTTCGAAACCGCTGCGCACATCAAGCGGCGCGAGCGGACACGGGACATCCCGATCATCTTCCTGACCGCGATCAACCACGGACCGCATCACACGTTCCGTGGCTACGCGGCAGGAGCGGTCGACTACATCTCCAAACCGTTCGACCCCTGGGTGCTGCGCGCCAAGGTCTCGGTGTTCGTCGAGCTGTACATGAAGAACTGCCAGCTCCGGGAGCAGGCGGCGCTGCTGCGGCTCCAGCTGGAGGGCGGCGGCAAGGCCATCGGGGACGCCAAGGAGCCCGCCGGGCTGCTCGCCGAGCTGTCGGCGCGGCTCGCCGCGGTCGAGGAGCAGGCCGAGGCGCTGTCGAAGCAGTTGGACGACGAGTCCGCGGACGCCGCGGCGGTGGCCACGGCGGCACACCTGGAGCGCAAGCTCACCGGACTGCGCAGGGCGCTCGACGCCCTGGAGCCCGGGGCGGGCAGCGGAGCGCCCTCACTGCCGTCCCAGAACTGAGGCGGCCGCCCCGGAATCGGGGGCGGCGCTCGGGCTTTGAGGGCACGTCAGTTTTCGCCCCGTCAGTTCGCGACACGATCGGGTGAAGCAGTGGGCACACGTGTCCAAGGTCGGCTCCCCCGGTAACCTCACACCTATGGCCTCACGTCCCGCAGCCAAGAAGTCGCCCGCGAAGAAGACGGCGGCGCCGACCAAGGCTCCGGCGAAGAAGGCCGCTGCCAGAAAAGCCCCCGCGAAGAAGGCCGCGGCCAAGCCGGCGCCCAAGAGGGCACCCGCCAAGAAGGCCGTGGGGAAGAAGCCCGCCCCCAAGGCGGCACCCAATCCGACCGGGGGCCTGTACAAGCTCGTACGAGCCCTGTGGCTCGGCGTCGCGCACAGTGTGGGGGCCATGTTCCGCGGGATAGGGCGTGGTGCGAAGGGGCTCGACCCGGCACACCGCAAGGACGGGCTCGCGCTGCTGCTGCTCGGGATCGGGCTGATCTGTGCGGCCGGCACCTGGTCCAATCTGCAGGGCCCGGTCGGTGACCTGGTCGACATGCTGGTGACCGGCGCGTTCGGGCGCCTCGACCTGCTGGTGCCGATCCTGCTCGGGGTCATCGCCGTGCGCTTCATCCGGCACCCCGAGAAGCCCGAGGCCAACGGGCGGATCGTGATCGGCCTCTCCGCACTCGTCATCGGCGTGCTCGGACAGGTCCACATCGCGTGCGGCTCACCCGCGCGCGGGGACGGCATGCGCGCCATAAGGGACGCGGGCGGACTCATCGGCTGGGCCGCCGCGACACCGCTGAGCTTCACGATGACCCAGGTGCTCGCGGTCCCGCTGCTCGTTCTGCTGACGGTGTTCGGGCTGCTCGTGGTGACCGCGACGCCCGTCAACGCCATTCCGCAGCGCCTGCGCCAGCTCGGCGTGAAGCTCGGCGTCGTGCACGAGGACGCGGCCTTCGCCGAGGGCGTCCCGGACGAGTACGACGACGATTGGCGCGAGGCCGCGCCCGTGCGCTCGCGCAAGCGCCCCGGCGCCCCTGCCCCGGAGTCGTACGACCCGGATCGGGCCGAGGAGGAGGCGTTCGCCAAGCGGCGCAAGTCGCGGCGGTCCGTGCAGCCCGCGATGGAGCGGCCGATGGACGCGGTCGACGTGGCCGCAGCGGCCGCCGCCGCGCTCGACGGGGCCGTGCTGCACGGCATGCCGCCGTCGCCGCTCGTCGCGGACCTCACGCAGGGCGTCTCCGGCGAGAGCGGCGGCGAGAACAGCGGTGAGACGTCCACAGATGGCCGCTCGGCACCCGTCCCGGGGGCCAGAGTCAAGAAGACCCCGGCAGGCGCTCAGAAGGAGCCTGAGCCGACCCCCACGTCCCTCGGCGTGCCGGACCTCACCAAGTCCGCGCCCGACGCGAGGGGGGACCTGCCGCCGCGCGCCGAGCAACTCCAGCTCGCCGGCGACATCACGTACGCGCTGCCCTCCCTTGACCTGCTCACGCGCGGTGGCCCCGGCAAGTCGCGCAGCGCCGCCAACGACGCCGTCGTCGAATCGCTGCAGACCGTCTTCACCGAGTTCAAGGTCGACGCGGGCGTCACGGGCTTCACGCGCGGCCCCACGGTCACGCGGTACGAGATCGAGCTCGGCCCCGCCGTGAAGGTCGAGAAGATCACGGCCCTGGCGAAGAACATCGCCTACGCCGTCGCGTCCCCGGACGTCCGGATCATCTCGCCGATCCCCGGCAAGTCCGCGGTCGGCATCGAGATCCCGAACACGGACCGCGAGATGGTCAACGTCGGCGACGTGCTGCGTCTCGCGGACGCGGCCGAGGACGAGCACCCCATGCTGGTCGCGCTCGGCAAGGACGTCGAAGGCGGCTACGTCATGGCCAACATGGCCAAGATGCCGCACATCCTGGTCGCCGGCGCCACCGGTTCCGGTAAGTCGTCGTGCATCAACTGTCTGATCACCTCGATCATGATGCGGGCGACACCCGAGGACGTCCGGATGGTCCTTGTCGACCCCAAGCGCGTGGAGCTGACCGCGTACGAGGGGATCCCGCACCTGATCACGCCGATCATCACCAACCCCAAGAAGGCCGCCGAGGCACTTCAGTGGGTCGTGCGGGAGATGGATCTGCGCTACGACGACCTCGCGGCCTTCGGCTACCGGCACATCGACGACTTCAACAAGGCGGTCAAGGACGGCAAGCTCACCACGCCCGAGGGCAGTGAGCGGGAGCTGAAGGCGTATCCGTACCTGCTGGTGATTGTCGATGAGCTCGCCGACCTGATGATGGTCGCGCCGAGGGACGTCGAGGACTCCATCGTCCGGATCACACAACTCGCGCGCGCGGCCGGTATCCACCTGGTCCTCGCCACGCAGCGGCCGTCGGTCGACGTCGTCACCGGTCTCATCAAGGCGAACGTGCCCTCCCGGCTCGCCTTCGCCACTTCCTCGCTCGCCGACAGCCGGGTCATCCTCGACCAGCCGGGCGCCGAGAAGCTCATCGGCAAGGGCGACGGCCTGTTCCTCCCCATGGGGGCGAACAAGCCGACCCGTATGCAGGGCGCTTTCGTCATAGAGGACGAGATCGGCGCCATCGTGCAGCACTGCAAGGACCAGATGGCGCCCGTCTTCCGGGACGACGTCACGGTGGGCACCAAGCAGAAGAAGCAGATCGACGAGGACATCGGCGACGACCTGGACCTGCTGTGCGCGGCAACCGAACTGGTTGTCTCCACGCAGTTCGGCTCGACCTCCATGCTGCAGCGCAAGCTGCGCGTGGGCTTCGCGAAGGCCGGTCGGCTCATGGACTTGATGGAGTCGCGAAGCATCGTCGGACCCAGTGAAGGTTCGAAGGCTCGTGACGTTCTTGTGAAAGCAGATGAGCTGGAGGGAGTGCTCGCGGTGATCCGCGGGGAGGCTCAACCCTAAGGTGACCCCTCGAACGACGTCACCCGTACGGGTATCGGAGCAACCGTTTCCTCGTCGGTTACGTCAAGTTGAGGAGGAGGCAGCCGCGTACGTCGCCAGCGGGATGGCGGGCCATTCCGATGGCGTACAAAGTCCGACCGCCCGGTTGCCTCACCCATTCACACCCCCCCTACACTGAACCTCCAGCAGGTGGCTACACGCTCGAAAGGCGCCCCCGTGTCCATCGGCAACTCCCCTGAAGACGACCGCCCTTCGGAAGACCGCACCCAGCACGCGGACGACGACCGGCCGTCGATCGGTCGTGCCCTTGAGCAGGCACGCATCGACGCGGGTCTGTCCGTCGACGAGGTCAGCCAGTCCACCCGGGTGCGCATCCCCATCGTGCAAGCCATCGAGCAGGACGATTTCTCGCGCTGCGGTGGCGACGTCTACGCACGGGGCCACATCCGCACGCTCGCGCGTGCCGTGGGCCTCGACCCCGAGCCGCTGCTCGAGCAGTACGGCGACGAGCACGGCGGACGCCCCGCGCCGACGCCGGCCACGCCGCTGTTCGAGACCGAGCGGATCCGCTCCGAGCCGCGCAGGCCCAACTGGACGGCCGCCATGGTCGCGGCGATCGTCGCGGTCATCGCCTTCGTCGGCTACACCGCCTTCAGCGGTGGTGACAGCGACGGCGGGCAGCAGCAGGCCGCCGAGGGCTCCACCCCGGCGACCGGCAAGCCCACGGCCAAGAAGCCGAGTCCCAGCACCAAGAAGCCCGTCGACCCGAAGCCGGATCCGACCGACAGCGCGATCGCCGCGGCCCCCGCCGACAAGGTCACCGTCAAGGTGAACGCGTCGGAGGGGCGAAGCTGGATCTCCGCCAAGGACCACAACGGGCGGACCATGTTCGACGGGCTGCTGCAGGACGGCCAGACGAAGACCTTCCAGGACAACCAGAAGATCGACCTCGTCCTCGGTGACGCGGGCGCGATCAAGCTGTATGTAAACGGCAAACAGATCGAGGACGAGTTCAGGTCCGGGCAGGTCGAGCGGCTGTCGTACACGAAGGGCGACCCCGAGGTCGGCTGAGCCCGGAGATCCGGCGGTAACCCCTCGCGGCGAGGGCTGTCAGTGGGACGAAGTAGTCTTGATTCCATGCCCGAACGCCGTACCGTCGCACTTGTCACCCTTGGCTGCGCCCGTAACGAGGTGGACTCGGAGGAGCTCGCAGGCCGCTTGGAGGCGGACGGCTGGGAGCTCGTCGAGGACGCCGACGCAGCCGATGTCGCCGTCGTGAACACCTGTGGCTTCGTGGAGGCCGCGAAGAAGGACTCCGTCGACGCCCTCCTCGAAGCCAATGACCTCAAGGGTCATGGCAGAACGCGGGCGGTGGTCGCGGTCGGCTGCATGGCCGAGCGCTACGGCAAGGAGCTCGCCGAGGCGCTGCCCGAGGCCGACGGCGTGCTCGGTTTCGACGACTACGAGGACATCTCCGGCCGCCTCCAGACGATCCTGTCCGGGGGCAACGTGGAGGCGCACGCCCCGCGCGACCGCCGCAAGCTGCTGCCGATCAGCCCGGCCGAGCGCCAGGAGGCGGGCGCCGGAATCGCGCTGCCGGGGCACGCTCCGGCGGACCTTCCCGACGGCCTGGCGCCCGCGTCCGGGCCGCGTGCGCCGCTGCGTCGCCGGCTCGACGGCACCCCTGTGGCATCCGTGAAGCTGGCCTCCGGGTGCGACCGACGCTGCTCGTTCTGCGCCATTCCGTCGTTCCGTGGTTCGTTCATCTCGCGCCGCCCCAGCGACGTACTGAACGAGACGCGCTGGCTCGCCGAGCAGGGCGTCAAGGAGGTCATGCTGGTCTCCGAGAACAACACGTCGTACGGCAAGGACCTGGGCGACATCCGGCTCCTGGAGTCGCTGCTGCCCGAGCTGGCCGGGGTCGACGGGATCGAGCGGGTGCGGGTCAGCTACCTGCAGCCCGCCGAGATGCGGCCGGGCCTGATCGACGTACTGACGGGGACCGACAAGGTCGTCCCGTACTTCGATCTCTCCTTCCAGCACTCGGCGCCCGGTGTGCTGCGCGCGATGCGGCGCTTCGGTGACACGGACCGGTTCCTCGAGCTGCTCGACACCATTCGGGCCAAGGCGCCGCAGGCAGGTGTCCGGTCGAACTTCATCGTGGGCTTCCCCGGCGAGACCGAGGCGGACTACGCGGAGCTGGAGCGCTTCCTGAACGGCGCGCGCCTGGATGCCATCGGCGTCTTCGGCTACTCCGACGAGGAGGGCACGGAGGCGGCGACGTACGAGCACAAGCTGGACGAGGACGTTGTCGCGCAGCGTCTCGCCCGCCTGTCCCGGCTCGCCGAGCAGCTGGTGTCGCAGCGCGCCGAGGAGCGCGTGGGCGAGACCGTGCAGGTGCTCGTCGAGTCCGTCGACGAGGAGGACGGTGTCGTCGGCCGCGGTGCCCACCAGGCGCCCGAGACCGACGGGCAGGTGCGCCTCACGAGCGGCGCCGGTCTGACAATCGGCCGTATGGTCGAGGCAAAGGTGGTCGGCACCGAAGGTGTCGATCTCATGGCCGAGCCGCTGGAGATCGCTGAGGAGGCGGACAGATGACCGGAGTCCCGGCGTCCGCTGCGGGCGGCACCGGCAGGCCGTCGTCCGGAGGCAAGCTGGGTACTGCGGCCGTCCATCAGGTGAGCCTGTGGAACATCGCGAACATCCTGACGATGATCCGGCTCCTTCTGGTGCCGGGCTTCGTGGCGCTCATGCTGACCGACGGCGGGTACGACCCGGCGTGGCGGGCCTGGGCGTGGGCGGCGTTCGCCGTTGCCATGATCACGGATGTTTTTGACGGGCATTTGGCGCGTTCGTACAACTTGGTCACCGATTTCGGAAAGATCGCCGACCCCATCGCCGACAAAGCGATCATGGGCGCCGCGCTGATCTGTCTCTCGTCGCTCGGTGATCTTCCGTGGTGGGTGACCGGCGTCATTCTCGGGCGCGAGCTCGGGATCACGCTGCTGCGTTTCATTGTCATTCGCTACGGAGTCATTCCGGCCAGCCGCGGCGGCAAGGTGAAAACACTCGCGCAGGGCACGGCTGTCGGCATGTACATCCTGGCGCTGACCGGGCCGCTCGCGAGCCTGCGCTGGTGGGTGATGGCGGTCGCCGTCGCGCTCACGGTGGTGACCGGGCTCGACTACGTGAGGCAGGCCGTCGTGCTGCGGCGCGCGGGTCTCGCCGAGTCGAAGGCCGCGGCGCGGGCGTCCGCGGGGGCTGCCGAGAAGTGACGTACGAGGCGGTCGAGGCGCTGCGCCTGTTGACGGAGCGGGAGGAGACCCTCGCCGTCGCGGAGTCGCTCACCGGGGGCCTGGTGGCCGCGGAGCTCGTGGCGGTACCCGGGGCGTCCAAGGCCTTCCGCGGCTCTGTCACGGCGTACGCGACCGAGCTCAAGCACCGGCTGCTCTGCGTCGACGCGGACCTGCTCGCCGCGCACGGGCCCGTGCACCCCGAGGTCGCGCTCGCCATGGCGGCCGGAGTGCGGGACGCGCTGGGCGCGGACTGGGGCGTTGCCACGACCGGCGTAGCGGGGCCGGAACCGCAGGACGGGCAGCCGGTCGGGACCGTGTACGTGGCCGCGGTGGGGCCCGGAGCTGATCATTCCGAAGGTGCGGCGGATTTCGCTGGTAGCCGCAAAGTGGCCGCCCTGCGATTGAACGGCGGCCGGACGGAAATCCGTATGGAGAGTGTACGGAGCGTGCTCGGGCTGCTAGTCAAAGAGCTGGTCGGAGCGCATTCCGGCGAACGTACGGAGAAAGCGCGGGCACAGGATACGGAACAGAACGGGGGGTTTTGATGTTTGCAGCCCTGAGTGAACACGACATCGCTCCCCGCACGGCCGCAGCACGAGGCGGTACGGTGGGGCGTGAAGGATGCGGCTACGCGGTCCGAGGAGGGAGCCACCGATGATTCTGCTCCGTCGCCTGCTGGGTGACGTGCTGCGTCGGCAGCGCCAGCGCCAGGGCCGTACTCTGCGCGAAGTCTCCTCGTCCGCCCGAGTTTCGCTCGGCTATCTCTCCGAGGTGGAGCGGGGGCAGAAGGAGGCTTCCTCTGAACTGCTCTCCGCGATCTGCGACGCGCTTGACGTACGGATGTCCGAGCTGATGCGCGAGGTGAGCGATGAGCTCGCTCTCGCCGAGCTGGCCGAGTCGGCGGCACGGGTGCCGTCGGAGCCGGTGCCCGCACCGGTTCGTCCGATGCTCAATTCCGTCTCTGTGGCCGGCGTCCCGCCGGAACGAGTGACGATCAAGGCGCCTGCGGAGGCTGTGGACGTCGTAGCGGCGTAACGCCTGCGCTCAGCGCTCTGAGCCCAGTTTGAACATGGGGAAAGCCCCGGCCGAGAGGTATCGGCCGGGGCTTTCTGCTGCGCGTTCTGGGTCTGCGTGGGCGAGAGTTGGGCTCGATGTGTCCGTAATCACCCATGTGTGCCATGGTTGATGTTGGTTTCGATACGGAGGTGACGTATGGACGTCGTGAAGAGCCCGCTGCCCGATGGCGACCTGAAGATCGTGGGCGAGGCGCTGCAGGGTGCGCTCGTGGATCTGGTGGACCTGTCCCTTGTCGCGAAGCAGGTGCACTGGAACGTGGTCGGCCCGCGGTTCCGGTCTGTGCACCTTCAGCTCGACGAGGTCGTGGACACCGCGCGGCAGCACTCCGACACGGTGGCCGAACGGGCCTCGACGCTGGGTGTCCCGCCGGACGGTCGCGCGAAGACCGTGGCGGACACGAGCGGCGTGGGAGTGGCTCCCGACGGCTGGGTGAAGGACACGGACGCGGTGGGGACGCTCGTGGACGCGCTCGGCGCGGTCATCGCGCGGATGCGTGCGCGGGTGGACGCGACCGGCGAGGCGGATCCCGTGAGCCAGGACATCTTCATCGGGATCACGGCCGACCTGGAGAAGCATCACTGGATGTTCCAGGCGGAGAACCGGGGCTGAATCGGGGCTGATCCGGGGCTGAACGGGGTCGAGAGTCCCGGTGGCCCGCCGCCTCGCGTGTCCTGCGTGCTCTGAGTGTCCTGTGTGCTTCGGATGCTTCTGGGTGTGGTGCTGAAAGCGCGGGGCAGATTGGTCGTGGTCCGTGGTCCCGGAGGTCGACGGGCGGAGGTGAGCGGTCGGTGGCACGGCCTGGGTGGTGGATGCTCCGGTGGGCGCCGGCCGTCGTGTGCGGGGCGCTGTGGTGGTGGGGCGCCTTGCGGCTCGTCTTCGCGCCGGGCTCAGGGTTGTTCGAAGGGGCGCTCGTCGCCGGAGGTTGGGGGCTGAGCCTGCTGCCGGTGCACGCGCTGCCGAAGGCGCGGGCGGCCGGCGTGGCCGGTGCGCCCGGGCGGCACGGCGCGCGGCGCGTGCGGACGCGGGCCGTGCGCGCCGGGCGCGAGGCCGCCGGCGGGGTGTGGCGGCTGGTCACCAGGGCATGGCGACGCCCCCGTTCGGGCGGAGGATCTGGCCCGTCGTGAACGACGCGGCGTCCGAGGCGAGGTGCAGCACCGCGTGCGCGATGTCCTCCGCCTCGCCGACCCGGCCGAGCGGTGACATGCGCACCATCAGGGCCTCGGTGTGGGCCTGCGCGCTCGCGTCGTGGCGGGTCGTCATGGGTGTTCGGATCCAGCCCGGCGCCACCGCGTTGACGCGGATGCCGTGCGAGCCGATCTCCGTGGCCAGCGTCTTCGTGAGCTGGACGACGGCGGCCTTCGCCGCGCCGTAGCAGAGCAGTCCCGGACCGCCGGTGTCGACCGCCCCTGAGGCCATGGTGACGATGCTGCCGCGGGTGCCGGCCGCGATCATGGTTCGGGCCGCTTCCTGGCACGCGTACAGGACGCCCTTGAAGTTGATGGCGAGGACGCGGTCCAGGTCCTCTTCGCGTGTCTCCAGGACCGTGCTGTTGTGCATGACCCCGGCGATGGCGGCCATGATGTCGAGGCCGCCCGAGGTGGTGGTGGCGCTCGCGACGGCTTCTGCGATCTGGGAGTGGTCGGCCACGTCGAGGGTGTGGGTGTGGGCCGTTCCGCCGCTCTCCTTGATGAGGGCCGCTGTCTCGTGCAGGCCCTGTGCGTCGCGGTCGGCGCAGTGGACGGTGGCTCCCGCCTGCGCGAGGAGCGTCGCCGACGCGCGGCCGATGCCGCTCGCCGCGCCGGTGACGAATGCGGTGCGTCCGGTGAGGTCGTACGCAGTGAGGGGCATGCAAGGGACCGTACGAGGTTGTCTGACGGGTCGTCAATTGCCGTGCGGTGGTTGTGTTTTGTGGGCCTATTGCGGTGCGGCGTGAGGTCGGTGCGCGAGGTCGGTGTGCGCGGTCCGCTACGCCGTGGGGGCCGGGCCCTGTTGGCAGTGCGGGCACCAGTACGTGGGGCGTTCGCGGGAGCCGTCGCCCTGGTCGGCCGTGCGGATGGGGGTGCGGCAGCGTAGGCACGGGCGGTGGGAGCGGCCGTAGACGTAGAGGCGTTCATCGGGGCGGGGGCGGCCGGTGGTGACACGGGCGGGGCGGTCGCGGTTGGCCTCGAGCAGCTTCTTCGCGAGGAGGGGGAGGCGGTTGGCGGCCTCGGCGGGCAGCTCACCGACCGGGAGCCACGGGGTGACGCGCAGCAGGAAGCAGAGCTCTGACTTGTAGATGTTCCCGATGCCTGCGAGGTTCCGCTGGTCGAGGAGGGCCTCGCCGAGGGAGCGGGCGGGGTCGCCGAAAAGGTTGCGCAGCGCGGTGTCCGGGTCCCAGTTCGGGCCGAGAAGGTCGGGGCCCAGGTGGCCGACGGCCTTGGACTCCTCGGTGGTGCGCAGCAGTTCCAGGACCGGGAGCCGGTAGCCGACCGCTGTGCGGGTCTCGGTGCCGAGGATCGCGCGGATCTGGTGGGCCGGGCCGCCGCGCCAGCGCTCGCCCGGCGCATAGACCTTCCACGAGCCGTCCATCCGCAGATGCGAGTGCAGGGTGAGGCCGCCCTCGATCCGGGTCAGCAGATGCTTGCCGCGCGGGGTGACCTCGAGGACCGTGCGCCCGGTGAGGTCTGCTGTGGCGTACCGGGGGACACGCAGGTCGGAGCGGGTGAGCACCTGGCCCGCGAGGGCGCTGTGCAGCCGCTTCGCCGCCTGCGCGACCGTGTCTCCTTCGGGCATGGGGTCAGGGTAGGCGGGTCGGAGTCGCTCGGGCGGGCGTCACCGTCAGGCGCGCAGGCGCAGGCCGCGCGGTGTCGCGTGGAATCCGGCTCCTTCCAGGAGAGGGGCATACGGGGACGTGAGCGCGGATTCCGCGTTGACGCGCTCGACCGTGATCGTGCCGAGGACGCCCGAGCGGGCGGCTTCGGCGAGTGCCTGCGCCGCGGCGGGCATGCGGGGCTCCTCCGCGAGCTGGGCGGGGGTGAGGGCAGGGCTCGGAGTGCGCGCCCCGGTCGTGGTCCCAGCCGCTTCGGAAGCAGAGGTGGTGGGGTCCGGGGAGGTGTGGGCCGGGTCGGACGCGGACCAGGCCAGGAGGGTCTTGCCACCCCGCTCCATGTAGAGCGTCAGCTCGCCGTCGACCAGGACCACCAGGGAGCCTGCCTTGCGTCCCGGCTTGTGCCCGGGCTTCTGGCCCGCGCCGGCGGGGGGATCGGGCCAGGGCAGAGCGGCCCCGTACGCGTTGGCCGGATCGGCCGCCGCCAGGACGAGGGCGCGGGGCGCGGCGGTCCTGCCCTTGCCGGCGGGGGCGTCGACCGGGGCGTACGGATCCGGGGGAGCGGCGCCGCGCTCCTGCGCGTTCGCTGCCGCGCGCAGGCGGTCCACGGCGCCGTCCATGGCGAACTGCGCCGCGCCGAGACCCTCCACCACGTAGCCACGCCGTGCCTGGCCGCTCTCCTCGAAGACGGACAGCACCCGGTACGTCGCCGAGAACCCGCCCTGGACGCCTTCGGCGGCCACCGCTCCCCGGGTGACCACTCCGTGGCGGTCGAGGAGCGTGCGGGCCAGGGTGTGGGCGCGCATGGTCGGGTCGGGCTCCTGGTCGGGCAGCAGTGACCAGCGTCCCGCGACTGTGGGCGGGCCGGTGCGTGACGTGGGACGGGCCCCCGCGGTGATGCCTCCGTAGCGGCCGCGCGGCACGGCTCTGCGCGCCCGGTGCGCGGTGGAGCCGGCGGTGCGCCCGGAGCCGAGGACGGCGCGCATCGGGGCCAGTGTGTCGTTTGTGAGGCGGCCCGACCAGGCCAGCTCCCAGAGGGCGTCGGCCAGTTGGGGATCGGTGACCTCGAAGGGGGTGCCTCGCTGGCCCTCGAGGCCTTGAGGGAGGGGCGTGGCGCGGACCTGGTCGGCGATCTGGCGGAAGAACAGGCCGTAGCCGCCGGAGAGCGCGTCCAGGACCGACTGATGGAGCGGCGTGAGCTCCAAGGGATGCGGGGACGGAAGGAGCAGCGGGGCCGTATCGGCGAGGTAGAGGCTGACCCAGCCGTCCTTGCCGGGCAGCGAGCCGGCGCCAGCCCACAAGACCTCGCCGGACGCCGTGAGTTCGTCGAGGAGTGCGGGCGCGTAGCCGGAGACGCGTGAGGGCAGGACGAGCTTCTCCAGGGCGGAGGCGGGCACCGAGGCGCCCTGGAGCTGTTCGACCGCCCGGACCAGCCCGTCGACCCCGCGCAGGCCGTGCCCGCCCACGTGCTGCCACTGGGGCAGGAACTGGGCGAGCGCCGCGGGCGGCACCGGCTCCAGCTCATGGCGCAGCGCGGCCAGTGAGCGGCGGCGCAGCCTGCGCAGGACCGTGGCATCGCACCACTCCTGGCCGATGCCCGCCGGGTGGAACTCGCCCTGGACGACCCGGCCGTTGGCGGCCAGGCGCTGGAGCGCGCCCTCCGTGACCGCGGCGCCGAGGCCGAAGCGGGCCGCTGCCTGCGTGGAGGTGAACGGGCCGTGTGTGCGGGCGTAGCGGGCCAGGAGGTCGCCGAGAGGGTCCTTGACCGGCTCGGTGAAGGCTTCGGGGACGCCGACCGGAAGCGCCGTGCCCAGGGCGTCGCGCAGGCGGCCCGCGTCCTCGATCGCCGCCCAGTGCTCGGTGCCCGCGATCCGTACGCGAATGGCGCGCCGGGC
Organism: Streptomyces sp. NPDC002790; assembly: GCF_040295505.1. Taxonomy (NCBI): domain Bacteria; kingdom Bacillati; phylum Actinomycetota; class Actinomycetes; order Kitasatosporales; family Streptomycetaceae; genus Streptomyces; species Streptomyces sp. NPDC002790. The sequence goes on from NZ_JBEOVM010000011.1 coordinate 22,778, forward strand.
GCCCGCCAGGCTCTCGGCCCAGCCGGTCTCGGCGCCCCGCTCGGTCAATTCCTCGTCCTTGAGCGGTCCGAGGATGCGAAGCAGATCCGCGACGCCTTCGGCGTCCTTGACGCGACGGTCCTCCGTGCGCCACTGCAGCTCCTGTTCCAGGTCGGTGAGGACCTCGGCGTCGAGCAGCTCGCGCAGCTCGGCCTGGCCGAGGAGCTCGGCGAGCAGGCGGGAGTCCAGGGACAGCGCGGCCGCGCGGCGCTCGGCCAGCGGTGAGTCGCCCTCGTACAGGAACTGCGCCACGTATCCGAACAGCAGTGAGCGGGCGAAGGGGGAGGCCTCCGGGGTGGTGACCTCGACGAGGCGGACCTTGCGGGACTCGATGTCGCCCATCAGCTCGGCGAGTCCCGGAACGTCGAAGACGTCCTGAAGGCACTCGCGGATCGCTTCCAGGACGATGGGGAACGAACCGAACTCGCTCGCCACCTGCAGCAGTTGGGACGCTCGCTGGCGCTGCTGCCACAGCGGGGTGCGCTTGCCGGGGCTGCGGCGGGGCAGCAGCAGCGCGCGGGCGGCGCACTCGCGGAAACGTGAGGCGAACAGGGCGGAGCCGCCCACCTGGTCGGTGACGATCTGGTCCACGTCACCCTTGTCGAAGGCGACGTCGGCCGCTCCGATGGGGGCCTGCTCGTCGTCGTACTCCATACCCGGCTTGGCGGGTTCCTGGTCCAGGAGGTCCAGGCCCATCAGATCGGCGTCCGGGAGGCGCAGCACGATGCCGTCGTCGGCATGCATCACCTGGGCGTCCATGCCGTACTTCTCGCTGAGCCGGGCGCCGAGGGCCAGCGCCCACGGAGCGTGCACCTGGGCCCCGAACGGGGAGTGGACGACGACGCGCCAGTCACCCAGCTCGTCCCGGAAGCGCTCGACCACGATCGTGCGGTCGTCGGGGATGTGGCCGCAGGCCTCGCGCTGTTCGGCGAGATACGACAGGACGTTGTTCGCGGCCCACTCGTCGAGTCCCGCCGCTGTGAGGCGCACGCGCGCGTCGTCGGGCTTCTGGGAGCCGACCTCGCGCAGGAACGCGCCCAGCGCACGGCCCAGCTCGAGCGGGCGGCCCAGCTGGTCGCCCTTCCAGAACGGGAGGCGGCCGGGGACGCCCGGGGCGGGCGAGACGAGGACACGGTCGCGCGTGATGTCCTCGATGCGCCAGGAGCTGGTGCCGAGCGTGAACACGTCCCCGACCCGGGACTCGTAGACCATCTCCTCGTCGAGCTCTCCGACGCGGCCGCCGCCCTTCTTCGGGTCGGCTCCCGCGAGGAAGACTCCGAAGAGACCGCGGTCGGGAATCGTGCCTCCGGAGGTGACGGCGAGGCGCTGCGCTCCGGGGCGGCCCGTGACGGTGCCGGCGACGCGGTCCCAGACGACGCGCGGCCGCAGCTCGGCGAAGGCGTCGGAGGGGTAGCGGCCCGCCAGCATGTCGAGCACGCCTGTGAACGCGGACTCGGGCAGTGAGGCGAACGGGGCGGCGCGGCGGGCCAGCGCCAGCAGATCGTCGACCTGCCAGGTGTCCAGGGCCGTCATCGCGACCAACTGCTGCGCGAGCACATCCAAGGGGTTCGCCGGGAGGCGCAGAGCTTCGATGGCGCCTGAGCGCATGCGCTCGGTCACGACCGCCGACTGCACCAGGTCACCGCGGTACTTCGGGAACACGACCCCCGTGGAAACCGCGCCCACCTGGTGTCCCGCACGGCCCACGCGCTGCAGCCCCGACGCGACGGACGGGGGCGACTCCACCTGGACGACGAGGTCGACCGCGCCCATGTCGATGCCCAGCTCCAGGCTCGACGTGGCGACCACGGCGGGGAGCCGGCCCGCCTTCAGGTCCTCCTCGACCAGCGCACGCTGCTCCTTGGAGACCGAGCCGTGGTGGGCACGCGCGATGACCGGGGGAGCGCCCTTCGCGGCGCCGGATTCCGCCATCAACTCGGCCGGGGAGTGATCCTCGGGAAGAGGCTCGCCGGTGGCGCGCTCGTAGGCGATCTCGTTCAGACGGTTGCACAATCGCTCGGCGAGACGGCGGGAGTTGGCGAACACGATGGTCGAGCGATGGGCCTCGATCAGGTCAGTGATCCGCTCCTCCACGGAGGGCCAGATCGAGGGGCGCTCGGCTCCCTGGCCCCCGGCGTCGGCGACCGGCGAGCCGCCCAGCTCTCCCAGGTCCTCGACCGGGACGACCACCGACAGGTCGAACTCCTTGCCGGACGGCGGCTGGACGACCTCCACCCGGCGCTGCGGCGAGAGATAACGCGCCACCTCGTCGACCGGCCGGACCGTCGCGGACAGGCCGATGCGGCGGGCCGCGCGGGGCAGCAGCTCGTCGAGCCGCTCCAGGGAGAGGGCCAGGTGGGCGCCGCGCTTGGTGCCCGCCACCGCGTGCACCTCGTCCAGAATCACCGTGTCGATGCCCACCAGCGCTTCGCGCGTGGCCGACGTGAGCATCAGGAACAGCGACTCCGGCGTCGTGATGAGGATGTCCGGCGGGCGCGTGGCGAGCGCGCGGCGCTCGGCCGGCGGGGTGTCGCCGGAGCGGATGCCGACCTTCACCTCGGGCTCGGGCAGCCCCAGGCGGACGGCCTCCTGGCGGATTCCCGTGAGCGGGCTGCGCAGGTTGCGCTCCACGTCCACCGCGAGGGCCTTCATCGGGGACACGTACAGGACCCGGCAGCGCTTCTTAGGGTCGGCCGGCGGAGGTGTCGACGCCAGCTGGTCGAGCGCCGCGAGGAACGCGGCGAGCGTCTTGCCCGATCCGGTGGGCGCGACGACCAGCACGTCCGAACCCTCGCCGATCGCCTTCCACGCCCCGGCCTGCGCGGCTGTGGGCGCGGAGAAGGCGCCCGTGAACCAGCCGCGGGTCGCGGGGGAGAAGCCGCTGAGGGCCTGCGAGGCGCTGTGGGCCTCTTGCCTGGACCTGACCATGCCCCCATCCTGCACCCCGCCACTGACAACGGCGGTGACCTGCGGAAACTGGTGGTTCATCGCAGGCGCCCTGACGCAGAATGGGGTCATGGCACGGACAGCGGGAAAGGGCGAATGGGCGCGGCACTGGCGCTATGAGCGGCTGCCGGGCCTCGATCTGCTGCGGGCCCGCTATGTCCGGCACACCTTCCCGCGCCACAGCCACGACGGCTTCGTGATCGGCGCGGTCACACGAGGGGTCGAGGCCATCGGCCTGCCCGACGGGACCTTGCACGCGGGCCCCGGGACCGTCGTCATGCTCAATCCGGAAGTGGCGCACACGGCGCGGGCGGGCGGCCCCGACGGTTGGGCGTACGCCACGCTCTACCCCTCCGCCGAGGTCATCGCCGAGATCGCCGCGGAGACCGGCACCGGGCGCGGCACCACGGTCTTCGGTGAGCGGATGGTCGCCGACCCACAGGCCTCGCAGATGATCAACGAGGTGCACAGGGCGGCGGAGCAGGGCAACGCGCTGGCCGCCGACAGCCTTCTCAGGGTCGTGCTCGCCCGGCTGCTCCGGGCCCATGGGACCTCCCTCACCGTGCGACCCCGGCGGTCCGCGGGGGCCACGGCCGTGGACCGCGCACGCGAGCTCCTCGAAGAGCGTCTCGCGGACCCGCCGTCCCTGGAAGCCCTCGCGGCCGAGCTCGGAACCAGCCCCTTCGCGCTGCTGCGGGCCTTTCGTGACGCGTACGGAATGCCGCCGCACACCTGGCTCACCAACGCGCGGGTGCGCGTGGCACGGCGGCTCCTGGAGGCGGGGACGGCGCCGGCCGATGCCGCCGTGGCCCTCGGCTTCACCGACCAGCCGCACCTGAACCGGCACTTCACCCGGATCGTCGGGGTGCCGCCGGGCGCGTACCAGCGCGAGCGCAAGAACGTACAAGAACAGGACCCGTCCCTCCTCGTACCGTGCGAGGCGTGGCAGACAGGACAACATCCCCAGACATACGTGGAGCCGAGGCCGGCCCTCCCGAGTCCGAGCAGTCGACCGAGCGCTTGCTCGGGTCCGAGGCATCCGAGGCCGAGTGGGAGTCCCGGTCCGAATCCGGGCGGGTCGGCGCGGTAGCCAAGCCGGACTCTGCCGTCGTCCGTGACGCGCTCGGTGTCGGCGTCGCCGTGGGCCTCTCCGGATTCGCCTTTGGGGTGACCTCGGCGGGGAGCGGACTCAGCGTGCTGCAGACCTGCGCGCTCAGCCTCCTTGTCTTCACTGGGGCGTCGCAGTTCGCGCTCGTCGGGGCGCTCGCGGCCGGCGGCAACCCGCTCACCGCCGCCGCGGGAGCGTTCTTCCTGGGCGTGCGCAACGCGTTCTACGGGCTGCGCCTGTCCCAGCTGCTGGCTCTCCCGCGCGCGGTGCGGCCGTTCGCCGCGCACTGGGTCATCGACGAGACGTCGGCCGTCGCGCTGGCGCAACCGACGCGGCGCAGCGTGCGGCTCGGTTTCACCGTCACAGGACTGACCCTGTACGTGCTGTGGAACCTCACCACGCTGCTCGGCGCCCTGGGCGCCTCGGCCATCGGCGACACCGATGCGTGGGGGCTCGACGCGGCCGGGCCCGCGGTGTTCCTGGCGCTGCTCGCGCCGATGCTGAAGTCCACCACGGAGCGGGCCGTCGCCGCCCTCGCCGTGGTCCTGATGCTCGGCCTGCTTCCCGTGCTGCCTGCCGGGGTGCCGGTGCTCGTGGCCGCCCTGGCGGCCCCGGCCGTGCTCTACGTAGAGGGGCGCCGCCGCACCGTGGCGTCCAATGCACGACAAGGAGAAGACCGTTGAACTTCTGGATCGCCATCGCGGTCACCGCGGTCGGCTGCTACGCCGTGAAACTGATCGGTCTGCTGGTGCCCGCGGGCGCCCTGGAACGACCCGTGGTGAAGCGTCTTTCAGTGCTGCTCCCGGTCGCTCTGCTGGCCGCCCTCACGGCCCAGCAGACATTCGCGGACGGACGCGTGCTCGTCCTGGACGCCAGGGCGGCCGGGCTCGCCGCGGCCGCCGTCGCGCTCGTGCTGCGGGCCCCGTTCCTGGTGGTGGTCGCGGCGGCCGTGGTGGTCACCGCGGGGGTGCGGGCACTTACGGGGTGACCTGGTGCGCGGGGAGGGCGGCCGGGGCCTCAGGGACGCCGAGCTGCGCCGCCGTGCGCTCGGGGCGGCAGAAGACGGCCGCGAGGACACCACCCGTCACCAGGAGGGCCGCGGTCAGCAGCCAGCCGTGTTCATAGCCTGCCGACACGGTGGCAGCGCCGTCCACCAGGCGCCCCAGGACGAGCGGCGAGACGATGCCCCCGAGGGCGTACACACACGTCAATACGCCCAGGACCGTGCCTCGTTGGATCGGGGGCACGATACGGGAGCAGGCTGTCGCCGCAACCGTGAGCATCACCATGGCGAGTGCCATCGGCCCCAGCATCATCGGTACCTTCACGGCCTGCGAGTCGGACAGGCCGAACAGCGCGGTCGCGCAGCCCGAGACCGCGACCAGGAGGCCCGCACCCGCACCTACGGGGAAGCGGGGAGACGTGCCCTTCAGGGCGGAGCGCCGGGCGAGCAGGCCGTGCGCCAGGAGGATGACACCGTGAGCGACGGCGCCCGCGCCGACCATGGTGCTCGCCTGGTGCAGATCCCAACCCATGACGTTCTCCATGTAGTCCGGCGCCCACGTGAGCGTCGCACTCATCGACCAGTACGCGGCGAACGAACCGAAGGCCGCGGTCAGGAATGTGGGCGACAACAGGACACGGCGCAGCGGCACCGTGAGGCTGTCCTGTGGCGTCCCTCCCGCCTGTTTGCCGAGGCTCGGGGCCAGGGGGCCCTCCTTGCCCCACAGGAGCCACGCCGCCGCCCAGACAAGGCCAACCAGGCCCACCGCGCCGAACGACCAGCGCCAGCCCCAGTGGACGATCACCCAGCTCAGTGCGGGCGCGGCCACCGCGACCCCGGCCGCGGCACCGACGAGCAGCAGCGCGGTCGGCAGCGCCCGCTCGCGCTGCGGAAACCAGCCGTGCACGTGATGCATCGCCACCGGCGACGCCGGCCCCTCGGCGGCGCCCAGAAGGACGCGCGTGACCACCAGCGCGCCGAAGCCCGCCGCGCCCCACAGCATCGGCAGCTGTGCCGCCGACCACAGCAGGGCGAGCCCCAGGAGCAACGGCGTCGTACGCACCCGCTTCGTGAGGGCCGAGACGCCGAGGGCCGCGACCGAGAACAGCGCGAAGAACGCGGACTGCGCGGTGCCGAACTCCTGGCGGCTGATGCCGAAGTCCGCCCGGATCTCGGGACCCGCGAGCCCCAGGACCGCCTTGTCCGCGAAGTTCACCACCATGAAGGCGAGCAGCAGCCACGTGGTACGCCAAGCTCCGCGCATCAGCAGCAGCCGTCCTCGTCGTCGACCACGCCGACGCTGATCGAGCCCTCGGCCCGCTTGCGGCCCTCGGGGGAACGCGTCAACTCCGTGGCGACATCCGTGCCTTCGACGACCGCGGCGGACTCTGCGGCCGCCCAGGAGAAGACCCCGCGCGCCATGGTCGAGGTCTCCTTGCCCGCCCGCTGCGCGTACACCTCGGCACGCGTGCGTGCCACTTCGGGATCCGTGGGGGCCGCCAGGGCCGCCGTCTCCGCCAGGTGCGAGGCGAGCCGCGTGTCGCCCGCAGCGAGCAACTCCCGTGCCCGCTCGGACAGTGCCGCGGCGCCGCCCGCCGCGCGCGCGTACTCGGCCGCGACGGCCGCCTCCGGCGCGGGCTTGAGGTGGGCCGGGTTCTGGTCGTACCAGCCGCCCCACAGGCGCCACAGGTTCCGGACGACGAACTCCGGCTCGTCATAGGCGGGGTGGAGGTACGGGCGGGACAGGAGGTCTTCGGGGACCTTCACCTCGTGAATGACCGTGTCGAGCCGGTGACCCGCGTTCATCAGCTCCCGCGTCTGCTCGCAGAGCGACTCCAAGAAGCGCGCGGTGTCGTCCAGGGCGCGGTTCACGCGTTCGACGCCCATGATGGGAACGCCGTGCCCCGGCAGCAGCAGCTCCGCGCCCAGCTCCTGCATGGAGCGCAGGGCCCGCGCCCAGTCCTCGGGGTAGCGCTGCACCTTCTGCGGATTGCCCGCGTTCGGCGTGTTCCAGATGAACAGATCGCCCGTGCACAGGGCCTTGAGTTCCGGCACCCATACGTAGGTGTGGTCGTCGGTCTCCCCGCGCGCGTGGACGAGTTCGAAGGTCAGCTCGCCGCGGCGGAATGTCAGCCGGTCCCGGTAGACGGTGTCCGGGTAGCGGTACGTGGTGGGCCATTCCAAGGTGGGCACGCCGAACTGCCGCCGGTTGATCCACGAGTTGTAGCCGGCCGTCCGTATGTAGCGGTCGAACCGGGCCGACACAGCCTCGTGCGCCACCACCTCGGGGCGTGCGGCGCCGCTTTCCGCCGCCTCCTTGTCGAAGGGGAACACTCCGAAGACATGGTCCACGTGCCCGTGCGTGTAGACCACGGAGTGCACCGGGCCCGCCCCGAATCCCTTGACCGCCGTGTGCAGTTGCGCCGCAGTACGGAAGTCGCCCGAATCGACGAGCACCGCACCGTCACCGGTGTCGAAGACAGTCACGTTGGCGAAGGCGGGGAAGAAACCCACCCGTGGGCTCAGCCGCACCAGTTCGTCCGCCGTGTAGGCGCCCGAGAGATGCGGAAGCAGCGTCTCGGACCCCTGCCAGACCCGGTCCGCGTAAGCGGCGTAATCCACCGGCTTGTAGTCCACCGGCTCCGGCGAGGTCGTCTCCGGTGCGGGGTTGTGCTCGGTCATGGGTGCGGCTCCTCCGGGTACGGGGCGATCTTTCGGCGTTCCCCGAGTCAAGGCGCACAAGAAGGCCCGGAACAGCGCTTGGCGTCACATCCCGATTGTCTCAGCGCTGTGACGCGTCACAATGGGGCGCCCTGTAGCCGATATCGGTGGAGGTCCCGTGCCGTTGTCCCCGGAAGCGCGTTCTCTCGCCGCACGCTGCGAGCCGCGCGTCAACGAACTGGCGCGGCGCATGGCCAGGGATGCCTTCGAGGAACTCCCCGGCTACGCGGAGCTGCCGGACGACGTGAAGGACCTGGAGGTCGCGGCGACCGCGCGCTACGGCGTACGGCTGTTCCTGCGCCACGTCGGCGACCCGGACACGCAGCAGCCCGGAGGCCACCGGCTGTTCCGCGAGAGGGCCGCTCAGCGCGCCGAGGAGGGCATGCCGCTGCACCTACTGCTGCGCACGCACGCGCTCGGCTCCTACGTCCTGTGGCGGGCCCTGCGTGAAGCGGCGGAGCCCGGCGACGAGGCGGCCCTCGTCGAACTCGTCGACCTCCTGCTGCGGGCGCAGCCCGGAGTCGTCGGCTCGGTCGCCGAGACGTACCTGGACGAACGGTCCGCCCTTGAGGCCGAACAGCACGCGCAGCAGCGGTCGTTGGTGCGCGGGCTGCTCGACGGGATGCTCCCGCCCGGACACGTGCTGCTCGACCAGCTACGGCTCACGGGACCCGCCCATGTGCTTGCGCTCGGCACGGACGCGGCGCCCTCGGAGGAGCCCGTCGCGGTACGCCGCCGGCTGCGCCGTATCCAGAGCGTTCTGGACCGCACCTTCGGTGCGCCTGTGCTCGCCCTCCTGGACGGCGGCGGGGGACGGGTCGTCGTCCCGAAGGACCGCCCTCCGCCCGACGACCTGCCGCACCACCTCAGCCGGGCGAGCGGCCTGCCCGTACGGGTGGCCGCGGTGCGGGCGGGCGGCCCCGAGCTCATACCCGACGCGGCCCGTACCGCGACCGAGGTCCTGCGCATCACGCGCGTGTGCGGCCTGCCACCGGGTCTGCACCGTCTGGACGACGTCCTGCTCGAGTACCACCTCTCCCGGCGCAACGAGAGCAGCCACCTCATCGCCGCCCTCCTCGATCCTGTCGCCGAGCGGCCCGAACTCCTGGAGACGCTCCGCACGCATCTGACCCACCAACAGGACCGCAGGGCCACCGCGGAAGCGCTCGGGCTGCACCCGAACACGGTCGACAACCGGTTGGCAAAGATCGCCGAGTGGACCGGCATCGAACTGTCCTCACCCCGCGGCTCGGCCCTGGCCATCGCGGCGCTGCTCCTGCGCGACGCGGATCACTGAGGGGGAACGCGACACTACAGAGGACCGCGGCACGACAACGGTGGCACTACAAGGGACGTCCGTAAGCGCGCAGCGTGCGCAGTGCGTCGATGGTCACCATGGGGCGTGCCTCCATGACGATCGTCGGCGCCCACTGTCGCCAATTCATCGGCCAACCACCATCCTCCTGTTGCTCGCTCACCAGATGGTCGAGCGAACTGGCCATCTCCTCGTCGGTGAACCAGGAGCGGGCCAGCGACTCGGGCGCCTTGGCGAAGTCGTACGGGAAGTGGTGCTCGTCCGGGGCGTAGCCGGGCGCGACCGGGTAGTCCTCCCTGCGCTCCGGATCGAGCACCACGAGCCGCTGCTCGCGCACGAGGCGGCCGAGGCGGTCGGCGGCGACCCGGGCGCGCGGGCGGTCGGGTGCGCTGTCCAGGAAGGCGACCGCGGCCTGTACCTCGTACGGGTGGGACGTCTTCAGGGACTCGACGGCCGACCAGCAGAAGTCGGTGGCCCGGAACAGCCAGGCGTGCCACACCTCGTTGCGGTGCAGCAGGCCTACGACGGGCCCGGTGGCCAGCAGCTCACTCGGCGGATCGTCCACCACAGGGACGAACGGGGCGCAGGGAAAGCCGCGTTGGCTGGGGTGGACCGCCGGGAGCGCGCCTTCCGGGGTGGAGACGGCGGTCAGGTAGCGGCACAACCGCTCCACGCGCTGCCCCGAGCATCGCCCGATCGAGTCGAGGACGCGCAGCGCGTGCACGGTGTGCAGGGGCTGGCTGACCGGGCCGCGCAGGTCCGGTTCGAGTGCGTGTCCGTAGCCCTCGTCATCGTTGCGGTACGCGGTCAGAGCCGTCTCGACGGAGTCGGCCGCGGTGGGGGACCCGTCCAGGAAGTGATAGACGAAGCGGCGCTGTTCAAGGACGCGTGCGGTCAGCCAGATGAACGTCTCGGCACGGGAGAGCGGGGAGCGTGCCGGGGGCGACGGGGGGAGTGGGGAAGCTCCGGTTTCGGCCATGCACCGACCGTAGGACGGAAAGCGTTCTCGACAAGCCTCCCGAGCACGGCTGCACTCTCAGGGGCGGGATACTGGACGCATGCGGTTGACGGTCTTCTGGCAGCGAATGACGGATCACTTCGGATCCGGTTACGCCGACACATTTGCGAGCGATCATGTAATGGCGGGGCTCGGCGGGCGAACGGTCCACCAGGCGCTCGACGCGGGCTGGGAAGCCAAGGACGTCTGGCGTGTCGTGTGCACAGCGATGGACGTACCGGACGGGAAGCGCTGAAGGGTGAAGGAACGGGGGCGGCCGACGATTGTCGGCGGCGTGGGCGAGACTGGCAGCGTGGCACCGACAGACGAAACCTTCCAGGTGGCGGACGACGCCGCGCCGCCCGGCACTACGCCGCCCGAGCGGCCGCCGGGCTCGGCGCCGACCCCACGCGCGAGGATGCCGCGCTGGCTGCCGCGCGCCATGGTGCTCGCTCTGGCCCTCATCGCCTGTTTCCAACTGGGCTATTGGGCCTTCCACCAGCTGACCGGGCTGTTGATCAACGTACTGATCGCGTTCTTCCTGGCACTCGCCGTGGAGCCCGCGGTCAGCAGGATGTCGGCGCGCGGGCTGCGCCGGGGCTTCGCCACGTTCCTGGTGTTTCTGGCCGTGATGATCGTGAGCGCGGGCTTCGTCGTGCTCATGGGGTCGATGCTCGCGGGCCAGATCGTGGACATGTTCGACGACTTCCCGAAGTACCTCGACCAGCTCATCCGTTGGGTCAACGACACGTTCCACACTGAACTCAGCAGGGTCGAGGTGCAGGACAGCGTGCTGCACTCGGACTGGCTCCAGCGGTACGTCCAGAACAGCGCCACCGGCGTCCTGGATGTCTCCACCCAGGTACTCGGCGGGCTGTTCCAACTCCTGACGATTCTGCTGTTCTCGTTCTACTTCGCTGCCGACGGCCCGCGTCTGCGGCGTGCGCTGTGTTCGGTCCTGCCGCCCGCCAAGCAGGCCGAGGTGCTGCGCGCCTGGGAGATCGCCGTCGACAAGACCGGCGGGTATCTCTACTCACGTGGCCTCATGGCGTTGATCTCCGGGGTCGCGCACTACATCCTGCTCGCGGCGCTCGGCGTCCCGTACGCGCCCGTGCTCGCTGTGTGGGTGGGGCTCGTCTCGCAGTTCATCCCGACCATCGGCACGTATCTGGCGGGCGCCCTGCCGATGCTGATCGCCTTCACGGTGGACCCCTGGTACGCGCTGTGGGTGTTCATCTTCGTAGTCGTGTACCAGCAGTTCGAGAACTATGTGCTGCAGCCGAAGCTGACCGCGAAAACCGTGGACATCCACCCGGCCGTCGCCTTCGGTTCGGTCATCGCGGGCACCGCGCTCCTGGGGGCCGTCGGTGCCCTGATCTCGATTCCGGCCGTCGCGACGCTGCAGGCGTTCCTGGTGGCGTACGTGAAGCGCTACGACGTCACCGACGACCCGCGCGTGCACGGGCACCGCAGACGCGGGGCGTCTCTGCTGGCACGGATGCGGCGCATCGTGAAGGAACCGAACGAGCCGCATCCCGGGGGCCAGTAGTCCGGCTCAGTACGTGACGGCCGCCCAGAGCGCGGACGCGAGGACGGCGGCCACGTAGCAGCCGACTGCCGCGTACATGACGCGCATCTTGAGGCGGTCGCTCCAGGACGTGCGCGACATCAGCCAGGCGACGGCGGGGAGTACCAGCACGGCGTGCAGGCTGACACCGTGCAGCGGCTTGAGGGCGGCCGTCGAGTGGTAGGCCGCCTCCTGGTGCCCGGTCCGCGTCAGGACGACACCGCGCGCGATCATCGCCGCGCCGGACGCGAGAGCCACCAGAAGGACGGCGAACCCGGTGCGCACGGCGAGGGGCATCCCTGTGGGGCCGCTCGGCCGCTTCCTGAGGGACACGACGGCGAAGGAGGTCAGGAGTGCCACCAGGATGCCGCCGCCCACCGCGAGGGACATGGAGACGACACTGTCGAAGGCCGTCTCCATGTCGAGGTGCGACGGCACTTTGCGCCATGCCTGAAGGGTGATTCCGGCGACCTCCAGGACACAGTCCGCGGCGAACACCACGAGCAGGGTGTCGCGCACCCGGGCACTGACCTTGAGGTGCGAGGTCACCCAGGTGATGGCCATGAGGGTCAGGCCGAAGGAGAGCCCGAAGGTGATGGGCTTGCGCCAGGAGACCGGCCCGTTCCAGGGGCCGCCGTCGACTTCGAAGACGACGAGGTGCAGGAGACCGGACACGACCAGGGCCGCGCCGGTCGCGTAGCAAACGCGCTCGGCGGGTCGGCGGGCCGGAGCTCGGTTCGCGTGGGTGGCCATGGGACAAGGCTCGTCACATGGGCCCCTGTGGTCGTCGTCCGGCTGAAGACACTCGCCGTACGACGCGGGGAGTACGCGTGTGTCAGCGCGCGGCCGACGCGACCAGGCGGCGCAGCGAGGCGTGGCCGGGCGGCCCCCAGGTGGGTTTGCCGCCGGGGAGGCCGTGGTCGCCGGCGTGCCCGATGATGATGCAGACCAGGGCCTTCATGACCGCCCAGCCGCGGGCGCGGCGCAGGGTGGCGGCGTCGAGGGCCGGCCGATAGGCGTCGTGGAAGCGTTCGGTGGAGCCGTCCGGCAGCAGCAACCAGGCGGCGGCCAGATCGCAGGCCGGATCGCCTACGCAGAGGTCACCGAAGTCGATCACACCGCAGAAGGTGTCGTCCCTGGTGAGGACGTTCGCCGGATGCAGGTCCGCGTGGAGCCACAGCGGCGGGCCCGACCAGTCCGGCGCACCGGCGGCGTCCTCCCAGACCGCGCGGACGGCGTCCGGGTCGGGGATCAGGCCGAGCTCGGTGGCCTCCGAGAGGTACTGGGCGAACCCCTCGGCATGCTCGGCCAGCGGGCCCCCACGGTTGCGGCCGGTCGGCGCTCCCTCGGGGGCCGGCCGGTGAAGAGCGGTCAGGAAGGCTCCCAGGGTGTCGGCCGAATCGGCGGCGACGGCGGGTGCCCGGTCGGCAGGTGAGCCCGGCACCCAGGTGGTGACGATCCAGGGGCGGGGAAACCGCTCGGAGGGCTCACCGAGGCGCTGGGGGACAGGAACGGGCAGGGGAAGACGTGGGGCGAGGGCAGGGAGCCAGGCGTGCTCCTTGCGCAGCAGCGCGTCCGCCGACTCGGTGGCCCAGGGCAACCGGACGGCGAGATCGTCGCCGAGCCGCCACAGCTGGTTGTCCCATCCGCGGGCGCCGAGTCTCACGGGGCGGTCGGCCAGGTCGGGGTGCTGTTCGTGGAGCAGCTCCTGGACCAGCTCTGCGGTGATCTCGATCGCTGTGTTGGTCATGCGGAGTCACGGTAGCCGAGGCGTACCGGCCCGCGTGGTGCGCTTGACACCGAAATCGAACATCCATTCTTATGGAGTGTCCAGAGCCACTTTCCCCCAGTGTTTCCAAGGGATTCGGGGAAGGTGGCCGGGCGAGGAGCCTCGAGTTATCCACAGGCGAGACAGGCGTCGAGGCCGATTGTCAGTGGCAGGCGTTAGCGTCTTTGGCGTGAAGCGATCGACTCAAGCAAACCGGGTGGAACCCATGGCAGGAACCGACCGCGAGAAGGCGCTCGACGCCGCGCTCGCGCAAATTGAACGGCAATTCGGCAAGGGCGCAGTGATGCGCATGGGCGAGCGGCCGAATGAACCCATCGAGGTCATCCCCACGGGGTCGACCGCGCTCGACGTCGCGCTCGGCGTCGGCGGTATTCCGCGTGGCCGTGTGGTGGAGGTGTACGGGCCGGAAGCCTCCGGTAAGACGACCCTGACCCTGCATGCCGTGGCCAACGCACAGAAGGCCGGCGGCCAGGTGGCCTTCGTGGACGCCGAGCACGCGCTCGACCCCGAGTACGCCAAGAAGCTCGGCGTCGACATCGACAACCTGCTCCTGTCCCAGCCGGACAACGGCGAGCAGGCCCTCGAGATCGTCGACATGCTGGTCCGCTCCGGCGCCCTCGACCTGATCGTCATCGACTCCGTCGCCGCGCTCGTGCCGCGCGCGGAGATCGAGGGTGAGATGGGCGACTCGCACGTGGGTCTGCAGGCCCGCCTGATGAGCCAGGCGCTCCGGAAGATCACCAGCGCGCTCAACCAGTCGAAGACCACCGCGATCTTCATTAACCAGCTGCGCGAGAAGATCGGCGTCATGTTCGGCTCGCCGGAGACCACGACCGGTGGCCGCGCGCTGAAGTTCTACGCCTCGGTGCGTATCGACATCCGTCGTATCGAGACCCTGAAGGACGGCACGGACGCGGTCGGTAACCGCACCCGCTGCAAGGTCGTCAAGAACAAGGTCGCGCCGCCCTTCAAGCAGGCCGAGTTCGACATCCTCTACGGGCACGGCATCTCCCGCGAGGGCGGCCTGATCGACATGGGCGTGGAGCACGGCTTCGTGCGCAAGGCCGGCGCCTGGTTCACATACGAGGGCGATCAGCTCGGCCAGGGCAAGGAGAACGCCCGCAACTTCCTGAAGGACAACCCCGACCTGGCCAACGAGATCGAGAAGAAGATCAAGGAGAAGCTGGGCGTCGGTGTCCGCCCGGTGGAGCCCGGCAGCGAGCCGAGCGCGGACGCGGCGGAGACGGCCGCCCCTGCCGAGGACGCGGCCAAGACGGTCCCCGCGCCCAAGGCAGCCAAGTCCAAGGCCGCGGCGGCCAAGAGCTAGTCCGCCGTGACACGACGAACCGACTGGGCCGATGACGACGTACGCTTCGCCGTTCCCGAGGACCGGGGGAGCGGGGGCAGCGAGGTGTACGACGGCATGGCGTACGGCGAGGCCGGAGATGACGTCGAAGCGGGGAGCGGTGCGGCGGGCGGGCCGCGCCGTGGTGGACGCAAGCGAGGCGGGGCCGAGCCGCGTGGGCGTCGGCGCCGGGGCGGATTCGGGGATCCGTCCGGCGCCGTACAGGACGACGGCCCCCCTGACTCGTCGAGGGCCGAGCGGGGGGCGCCGTCAGGAGACCCGGCTGAGCGGGCGCGGAACATCTGTCTGCGTCTGCTCACCGGGACTCCGCGTACGCGCAAGCAGTTGGCCGACGCGCTGCGCAAGCGCGAGATCTCCGATGACGTGGCGGAGGAGGTGCTGAGCCGGTTCGAAGAGGTGGGGCTGATCAACGACAGCGCCTTCGCGGACGCGTGGGTGGAGTCGCGGCACCACGGCCGGGGACTTGCCCGCCGGGCGCTCGCCCGTGAGCTGCGCACCAAGGGCGTGGACTCGACGGTGATCGATGAGGCGGTCGGGCAGCTCGACTCCGAGCGGGAGGAGGAGACCGCGCGTGAACTCGTCGCGCGCAAGCTCCGTTCCACGCGAGGTCTCGACCGCGACAAGAGGCTGCGCCGCCTCGCGGGGATGCTCGCTCGCAAGGGGTATCCGGAGGGCATGGCGCTGAGAGTGGTGCGGCAGGCGTTGGAGGAAGAAGGGGAGGAAACCGAGGACCTGGAGTTCGGGGACTAACGACTCGGCCGGAAGCCGGAAGCCGGAAGCCGGAAGCCGGAAGCCGGAAGCCGGAAGCCGGAAGCCGGAAGCCGGAAGCCGGAAGCGCTCTCGCGCTTCCGGGTCGCGGCTGCCTGCCACGGTCTGCCCCTCACGCCTCCGTGACGGGCAGACCTGCCGTTCGCCAGGCCTGGAAGCCACCCACCAGGTCCGTCGCGCGGCGCAGGCCCAGTTGGTGCAGGGAGGCGGCGGCGAGGCTCGACGCGTAGCCCTCGTTGCAGACGACCACGACGCGCAGGTCGTGACCGGTGGCCTCCGGAGCGCGGTGACTGCCCCGAGGGTCGAGGCGCCACTCCAGTTCGTTGCGCTCGACCACAAGAGCCCCGGGGATCAGGCCGTCGCGCTCCCGCAGCGCCGCGTACCGGATGTCGACCAGTAGCGCCTCGCCGCGGGACGCCGCGTCGAACGCGTCCCGCGCCTCGACCCGGTCGAGCTCGGATCGCACCCGCTCAAGAAGCTCGTCGATGCCCACTGGTGAAGCGCTCACTGCCAGTCCTCCGGGCGCTCCACCGACTCCAGACGCAGCACCGGGCCCGTGCGGCTGTAGCGCCGGATCCGGGGGAGCGGTGGGTAGTAGGCGTGGACCGAGACGGCGTGCTCGATGGCGGACTCGTTCAGGACCTCGTGCACGTGGTGGCGGCCGAAGGCGCGTCCCTCCCCCACCGTCAACTCCCGTGCCCTGTCGACGTCTTCGGAGAGTTCCAGGGTCTTCCACCCGTCGGTGGGAAGGCGCGCGGCGAGCGAGTTCTCCGTGAGCGCGCCGCCCGCGGTCAAGAAGGCACCGACGGACTCGGCATGGTCGTGCCAGCCCGTGCCGGTGCCCGGCGGCCAGCCGATGAGCCAGGCCTCGCTGCCGTCGGGGCCTTCGAGCCGCACCCATGTGCGGCCCTCCGGATCGAGCGGCAGTGAGGCGATCAGGTCGCGGTCCTGAGCGACGCTGCGGACGAAAGCGAGGAGGTCGGCCTGCGTGGGCGCGGCCGACGGCGTACGGGAAGGAGCCGTACGGGAACGCGCAGTGGATTGCGCGAGAGCGGATTGCGTGAGACTGGACACCGGTACCGTCCTGGGAGTTCGCGAAAAGCACGCGCCGCCGAAACGCCGCACGGCGGGCACGTGAAAAGGAAGAGATGCGAATTCAGCAGGAGGGGTGACACACGCAGCCCGCATAGCGGATGAGGTCCATATGGACCCTCCGCCACAGGCGTACATCGGTGTCGACCGTCACGCTCCGGAGTACACCATGGGGGCAGGTGACGGTCAACTCATCGATCTCGGCGAGCGGCTCAGGCGAGGCGGCTTAGGCGGGCGGCTCAGCGGCCGGCGCCGCTTTTCACCGGACCCTTCTCCTCCGCGGGCCTGCCGAGGGCCGTGCGCGCGGCCTCGTAGAGCTCCGCCGGACGTACGCCGCTCAGTGCCGTGACCAGATGGCCGTCGGGCCGGATCAGCAGCACTGTGTGCGCAGGGGCCTCCGGGTAACGCTCCGCGACAAGCAGCTCGGCCTCGTGGGGGAGCGCCGCGACGGCCGCCGCGAGCCGTGGCATCAGGCCCGCCGACATCCAGTGCTTGCGCTCCCACACCACGGTCCCGGGGGCGACGAGGACGACGAGCAGTGGCCCGCGGCCGAGCCGGTCCCGGAGGCGTACGAACGAGCCGTCCGGCGCGGTCACCTCGACATCCGCGATCGGCGCGCCGGGCGCCGTGCCCACGTCCACCTGCGACTCGGAGCGCGCAGGCGCGAGCCGCGAGTCGGCGTACGCCCCCGGCGCGCCGAGCGGCCCGTGCCCCAAGTGACCGTCCGTGAGCAGCGCGTCGTGCCCGCGCGCGGCACCGGGGACGTACCCCCGCAGCCCCCCGCCACCGCGCAGTATCGGCAGCGCCTGGTCCGCGGCGCGCAGCCGCCCGGCCACCACGGCACGGCGCTCGGCCTGATAGCTGTCGAGCAGCGCGTCGGTGGCGGCGTGCGCCCCCTCATGCCAGGCGAGGGCCAGCTTCCAGGCGAGGTTGTCGGCGTCGCGCAGCCCCTCGTCCAGGCCCTGCGTGCCGAGCGCGCCCAGCAGGTGCGCCGCGTCCCCCGCGAGGAAGACACGGCCCACGCGCCAGCGGCGGGCGAGCCGGTGATGGACCGTGTGGACTCCGGTGTCGAGCAGTTCGTACGGCGGGGTGGAGCCTCCGCACCAGCCCGCGAGCGTCTCCCGGATGCGGGTCACGAGGACATCCGGGGTGACCAGGTCGCTGCGGGGCGGCAGCAGCCAGTCCAGGCGCCAGACGCCGTCGGTGAGGGGGCGGCCGACGACCTCCGAGCCCGAGCGGCCCGAGGTCCGCCACGGAGGGCTCCTATGGAGCAACGCCTCACCGGGCCACGGAAGTTCCGCACGCAGCGCGGCGACCGCGTGGCGTTCGACGGCGGTGCGGCCGGGGAAGCGGATGTCGAGGAGCTTGCGGACCGTGGAGCGCGGCCCGTCGCAGCCCACGAGGTAACTGCCGCGCCACCACGTGCCCTTGGGGCCGCGGGTGTGAGCGGTCAGGCCCGTCTTCTCCTCCTCGAGCGAGTCGAGACGGCTGTCGACGGCGAGCTTGATGAGTCGTTCCGAGTCCACGGCCCTGCGCAGGGCGTCGGTCAGGTCGTGCTGGGCGATGTGCAGGGGCGCGGGCAGCGCGTTGGCGGGTGCTACCGGGGCACCGGACGCCCCCGGTCCACCGGATGCTCCGGTCTCACCCTCCGTACTCTGCTCACCGAAGGTGAGCACACCCATCACTTGCTTGCGGCGCATGGAGCGCCAGCCCGTCCAGCGGGCGCCGATGCCCTCGAACGACGTCCCCGCGAGCCGCTCGGCCAGCGCCGCGGTGTCCTCGCGCAGCACCACCGTGCGGGCGGGCCGCTGTTCGTCCTTGCCGGGGCCCTCGTCGAGGATCACGGAGGGTACGCCGTGCCGCGCGAGAGCGAGGGACAGTGCGAGCCCGACGGGACCCGCGCCGACGACGATCACCGGGTCCACGGCGCGGCCCCTCCCGCCCCGAGAGACCCGCCGGGAAGTGTCCCGTGCCAGGGCACGGGCGGCGTACTGGACCTACAAGGACGGGCAGTTGGAGCGGGGTGCGCGTTCACAGAGCGTATGCAACCCATTGCCGGTGCTTGCGTCAAGTGACGGCGGCAGTGGCGATCACGCCACTGCCGCCGTGCAGCTCAGGCCCCGCGCGCGGGGTCGGGTCAACTTCTTGGCGAACCGGGTCCTTCGGATCGGTCATCACCCTGCGGCCGCTCGTCAACGGTCCCGGAGGCAGCCGTGCCATGGCCGGCCCCGCCAGGCAGGTCCGCGGAGTCCATCAGGCCCCCCTCGGCGACGGGTTCGGCGGCCGCGGCCACCTTGATGCCGGTCTTGGCGCGGCGGCCGCGCCGCTCGATCCAGTTGGCGAGCCCGGACAGGGCCAGACACATCAGGACGTAGATCGTGCCGGTCACGACGAGTACCGGAACGTACGGGTATTCGCCCTCGATCAAGGTGTTGTTGGCCAGCTTGCGGGCGGCGTACAGGAGCTCCGCGTACGTGATGATGTAGCCGAGCGAGGTGTCCTTAAGGGTGACGACCAGCTGGCTGATAATCGTCGGCAGCATCGAGCGGATCGCCTGCGGCAGCAGCAGCATGGTCATCACTTGATACTTGCGCAGGCCCAGTGCGTACGCCGCTTCGACCTGGCCGCGCGGCACGGCCTGGAAGCCGGCCCGCAGCACCTCGGCCTGAACCGAGCTGTTGTAGACCGTGAGGCCGATCACCAGCGCCCAGAAGGCGTTGTTCTCGCCGATCACACCCAGGTCGCTCTTGTAGGTGAGGAAAAGAACCCACAGGGCGTAAATGGTGATCAGTAGCGGGATGGCGCGGAACAGCTCGATGAAGCCCGTGGCGAACCAGCGGATCGGTCGGTGATCCGAGTACCGGGCCACCGCGAGGACGACGCCGAGCACCAGTGAGAGGACGCCCGCGGCGGCGAAGACCTTCAGGGTGGTCAGGATGCCGTCACGGATCGCGGCACGCACGTTGGCGTAGTTGAAGATGTCCCACTTGGCGGCGGCGAACTGGTCCTTGGACGCGAGCTGCGCGACCACGAAGACGATGAGCCCGACGACCGCGAGCGTACCGACGACGGTGTAGATCCGGTTGCGCGTGCGGGCCTTGGGGCCCGGGGCGTCGTAGAGAACGCTGGCACTCATCGGGCGACCTCCAGGGTCCTCTCGAGCACCCGGAACAAGATGCTGATGGCGAAGGTGATGACCAGGTAGCCGAGCGCCACCCACAGGAAGACCCAGGCGATCGGGTACCCCTGGTCGCTCAACAGCTTCTGCCAGCCGAACAGTTCGGTGACGCTGAAGGCGCCCGCGATGGCCGAGTTCTTGGTCAGCGCGATGAAGATGGAGCTCAGCGGCGGCAGCACGGTGCGCACCGCCTGCGGCAGGATGATCAGGCCGAGCGTCTGGAAGAACGACATGCCGATCGAGCGCGCCGCCTCGGCCTGCCCGAGCGGCACGGTGCTGATGCCGGAGCGCACCGCCTCGCAGACGAACGAAGAGGTGTAGCAGCTCAGTACGATCAGGGCCTTGACCCACGGGCTGAAGCCGAAGTCGAGGACCTGGGGCACCGCGAACCAGATGACGAGGAACAGCAGCGTCAGTGGGGTGTTGCGGAACAGCGTGACCCAGGCGGTGCCGAAGTACCGCAGAGGCGGTACGGGCGAGACCCGGAAACCGGCGAGGACCGTGCCGAGCAGCATCGCGAGGAGGCCGCTGGCCAGGGTCAGGCCTATGGTGCCGAGGAATCCCTCGCGGAATTCCGAAAGGTGGTCGAGCAGTACATTCACGGGGAGTTCCTCGTGGGGCGGCAGCGGTCGGGCAGGGGGAGCCGCGCCCTGTACGCCGATACGACGTACAGGGACACAGTCAACTCACTGCCTGCGAGTAACAGGCGGCTGGACGCTCAGGAGCGGCGAACGCTCAGCAAGCGCTCAGTAGCGCTCCAGGGCCGGCGGCTCGGTGAACTCGGCGCCGGAGAGGCCGAGCGTCGCGTCGTAGGCCTTCTTGTAGTCGCCGTTCTTCTCGTGCGCCTCAAGGGCGTCGGCGACCGCGTCGCGCAGGGCCTTGTCGTCCTTGCCCATGCCCACACCGTAGGGCTCCTTGGTGAAGGGCTTGCCGACGACCTGCAGCTTCTTCGGGTTCTGCGCGGCGTAGCCCTTCAGGATCGCGTCGTCGGTGGTGACGGCGTCGACCTCGTTGTTGAGCAGCTGCTGCACGCACTCCGAGTACTTCGCCAACTCGACGGTCTCGGCGCCGTACTTGGGCTTCTTGATCTCCTGCAGCGGGGTCGAGCCCTTGATGGAGCAGACCTTCTTGCCCTTCAGGGAGGTCGGGCCCGTGATGCCCTTCTCGTCGCTGCGTACCAGAAGGTCGGCACCGGCCATCATGTACGGGCCCGCGAAGCCGACCTGCTTCTTGCGCTCGTCGTTGATCGTGTACGTGCCTACGTAGAGGTCGACATCTCCCTTGGAGATGGTGGTCTCGCGGACGCCGGAGTCGATCGTCTTGAACGTGATCTGGTCGGCCTTGAAGCCGAGGTCGGCCGCGACCATCTTGGCGATCTCGATGTCGAAACCGGAGCGCTTGCCGCCGGAGTCCTGGAAGCCCAGGTACGGCTGGTCGTCCTTGGAACCGATGACGATCTTGCCGGCCTTCTGGGCCTTCTTCAGAGTCGCGGAGTCGACCTTCACATCACTCTTCACCGCGTACGTCGGCAGCTTGGGCTGGTCCTTGCCACCCGAGGCCCCGGCGGCCTTGTCACCGGCGTTGCCGGACTCGCCGCCACAGGCGGTGGCGGTCAGCGCGAGCGCGGCGACGGCGGCGGCCGCCGCGGCGGACTTTCGGAGCTTCATGGTGAACATCCTTCGTGTCGGCAGATTCGGCAGTAGGGAAAAGGCAACACGCGCGCGTGGGGCGCCGGTTGTGGCCCCGCGCGGGGCGCGCGTCTAGTGGTGCAGGATCTTCGACAGGAAGTCCTTGGCCCGGTCGCTGCGCGGATTGCTGAAGAACTGGTCGGGGACGGCCTCCTCGACGATCCGTCCGTCCGCCATGAAGACCACGCGGTTGGCCGCGGAGCGGGCGAAGCCCATCTCGTGCGTGACCACCACCATCGTCATGCCGTCCCGGGCGAGCTGCTGCATCACTTCCAGGACCTCGTTGATCATCTCCGGGTCGAGGGCCGACGTCGGCTCGTCGAAGAGCATCACCTTCGGGTCCATCGCCAGCGCCCGCGCGATGGCGACGCGTTGCTGCTGGCCGCCTGAGAGCTGCGCGGGGTACTTGTCGGCCTGCGCGGCGACACCGACCCGGTCGAGGAGCGCACGCGCCTTGTCCTCGGCCGTCTTCTTGTCCGCCTTGCGGACCTTGACCTGCCCCAGCGTCACGTTCTCCAGCACCGTCTTGTGCGCGAAGAGGTTGAAGGACTGGAAGACCATCCCCACGTCCGCGCGCAGGCGTGCCAGCTCCTTGCCCTCCTGGGGCAGCGGCTTGCCGTCGATCGTGATGTCGCCGGAATCGACGGTCTCCAGGCGGTTGATCGTGCGGCACAGCGTCGACTTGCCGGAGCCCGACGGGCCGATGACGACGACGACCTCACCTCGCGCGACGGTCAGGTCGATGTCCTGGAGCACGTGCAGCGCGCCGAAGTGCTTGTTGACTCGGCTCAGTGCGACCAGCGCGTCGCCCGCAGGGGGAGTGGCGTCCTTGGTCACCGAAACTTCGGTCATCGGGGTCTTGCTCCGTCCTCCTCGGTTGGGAGGACAGTAGTAACCCCGTACGACCAGCGTCATTACATCTGAGGGGAAATTGAGCATAACGATCCGGCCGCAACCGGACACTATGCGTGAAGGGGGCGCGGGGCGCTCATACCGGCTGCATAACGGAACACGGCCGTAACCGGAAGGCTCTTGACGTCGTCCTTGCTTTTCGGAGTGGATGCCTTGATGAACCGCGCGGGAGAGGTGAGGGGGCGTAATGAGACTGCTGCTCGTCGAGGACGACGACCACGTGGCCGGTGCCCTTTCGGCGGTCCTGTCCCGGCACGGCTTCGAGGTGAAGCACGCGCGCAGCGGCGAGGAGGCACTGCAGGCACTGGTGCCCGAGGCGGACGCCTTCGGTGTCGTGCTGCTCGACCTGGGCCTGCCCGACCTTGACGGCTACGAGGTGTGCGGCAGGATCCGCAAGCGCACCACGACGCCCGTGATCATGGTGACCGCGCGCGCCGACGTACGGTCACGCATCCATGGGCTCAACCTCGGCGCGGACGACTACGTAGTGAAGCCGTACGACATAGGGGAGCTACTCGCCCGCATTCATGCGGTGAGCCGCCGCACGGTGCAGGAGGAACCCGCTGCCACCGTCGACCATGAGGTGCAGTTCGGGGACGTCAGCATCGATCTGCCCACCCGTAAGGTCGCGGTCGCGGGAGAGGCGGTTCAACTCACCCGTAAGGAGTTCGACTTGCTCGCGCTCCTGGCGCAGCGTCCGGGCGTCGTCTTCCGTAGGGAGCAGATCATCAGCGAGGTGTGGCGGACCAGCTGGGAGGGCACGGGGCGCACCCTGGAAGTGCATGTCGCCTCGCTGCGTTCCAAGTTGCGCATGCCCATGCTCATCGAAACCGTGCGGGGAGTCGGCTACCGGCTCGTCGCCCCGGCCGCGTAACAGAAGCCGTAGAGTCCTGGCGTGCGCGCCCGCCTGCTTCCGCTGCTCATCGTCCTCATGGCGGGCGTGCTGCTCGCACTCGGCTTTCCGCTGGCCGTGAGCGTGGCCTCCGCCCAGCAGCAGAAGGTGGTCGTCGACCGGATCGACGACACCGCGCGGTTCGCTTCCCTCGCGCAGTTCGTGACCACGCGCCCGGACAAGGCCGGCAAGGGCGAGAAGCTGGTGAGCGACGAGCGGCAGCAGACGCTGCGCACCGAACTCGCCCGCTACCACGAGGTGTACGGAATCAAGGCGGGCGTCTTCTACCGGGACGAGGAGCCCATGGGGCGCGCGCCCGACGACTTCCGGGTGCCGCCACCGGGCTCCGGCGGTGCGCTGCGTGCCGCGTTCGACGAGGCGCTGTACTCGCGCGGCAGCCACGATCCGCCGCAGGTGTGGCCGTGGCAGCGCGGCCGGCTCGTGGTCGCCTCGCCCGTCATCCGGGACGGTGACGTCGTCGCGGTCGTGGTCACCGAGTCGCCGACCGGCGCGATGCGCAGCAAGACACTGCGCGGCTGGCTGGTCATCGGTGCCGGTGAGGTGGCCGCGATGCTGCTCGCCGTGAGCGCCGCACTGCGGCTGACCGGCTGGGTGCTGCGGCCCGTACGGGTCCTGGACGCGACGACCCACGACATCGCCACAGGACGCCTGAAGTCGCGGGTCGCGGCGGCCGGCGGCCCGCCGGAACTGCGGCGCCTGGCCCGGTCGTTCAACGAGATGGCGGACAACGTCGAGGACGTGCTCGAGCAGCAGCGCGCCTTCGTCGCCGACGCCTCGCACCAACTGCGCAACCCGCTCGCCGCCCTGATGTTGCGCATCGACGTACTGGCACTCGAACTGCCGGAGGGGAACGAGGAGATCGGGTCGGTGAAGGCCGAGGGCAAGCGCCTCGGCCGGGTCCTCGACGACCTGCTCGACCTGGCCCTGGCCGAGCACGCCGCCGCGGATCTTCAGCTCACCGACATCGGTGAGCTGGCCGCTGAGCGGGTGGAGGCCTGGCGCCCGCTGGCGGAAGAGGACGGCGTACGGCTCGTGGCCGACTGCCCCGCCGTGACGGGCTGGGCCGACCCGATCGCGCTGTCCAGCGCCCTGGACGCCGTGGTCGACAACGCCCTGAAGTTCACGCCCGAGGGTGAGCAGGTGACCGTCACGGCCAGGGCCACCGGCGACGCGACGGTGATCGAGGTCGCGGACGGCGGACCGGGCCTGAGCGAAGAGGAACTCGCCCGGATCGGCGACCGGTTCTGGCGCAGCGGTCAGCACCAGAACATCAAGGGCTCGGGCCTCGGCCTGTCCATCTCACGAGCGCTGCTGACGGCGGGCGGCGGCTCCCTCGGGTACGCGCGGCGGGAACCGCACGGCCTGGAGGTGACCCTGCGGGTGCCCAGGACGGCGCCGGTGCCGGTCCAGGGGGTCGCGGAGGTCGGCGGCGAAGCAGGCAGCGCGGAGAGCGGTTCAGGCCGGGAGACGGCCGCTCAGGGCTTGACCGAGCGGTAGTAGCGGCGCGCGCCCTCGTGGAGGGTGAGCGGGTTCGTGTAGACGGCCGTTCTGAGGTCGACGAGCTGGGCCGCGTGCACCTGCGCCCCGATGTGGTCGCGGCTGTCGATGACGGTACGGGTGACCGCCTCGGTCAGTTCCGGGTCCACCCGGTCGGTCGTCACCAGCAGGTTCGCCACCGCCAACGTGTTGACGGGCTCGCCCTGTTGGGCTGCCGGGTAGGCGTCGGCGGGCATCACGGCGGCCCGGTAGTAGCGCGAGTAGCCACCCATGGCGTGCAACTTGTCGACCAGCGAGCCGAGTTCGACGAGCCGGATGGGGGCGTCCTGGGACAGCTTCCGTACGTGGTTGGTGGGCAGGCCCCCGGACCAGAAGAACGCGTCGATCTCGCCCGACTCCAGGGCGCGCGGCATGGCGTCTATGCCGATGCCCACCTCGGTGACGTCCTTGCGGACGTCGAGCCCCGCCGCCTTCAGGATCCGCTCGGCGATCAGCCGCACCCCGGAACTCCGGCCGCCCACCGCCACTTTCATGCCGCGCAGGTCGGCGACGTTCCGCACGGACGAGGAACGCTTCACCACGAGCTGCATGTAGTCGTCGTAGAGGCGGGCGCAGCCGCGCAGCCGGTCCGCGCCGGGCTGCCCCTCGGACCGGTACTTGGCGACCGCGTCCGCCGCGGCGATGGTGAAGTCGGCCTTGCCGGTGGCCACGCGCTCCACGTTCTCCCAGGAGCCCTGGCTGCCGGTGAGGGCGACCCCCAGGTCGGGCAGGTCGCGGTCCACGGCACGCTTGAGGAGCTTGCCGTACCTCTCGTAGACGCCCGTGCGCGCGCCGGTACTGAAGGTCACCTGGCCCCGGGGCGACTGCTCGCCGAGCGGCAGCAGCCACCACAACAGCAGGCCGAACACCACGAGTCCGGCCACGGAACCCATGAGGGCCTTGCGGCGGGACACGCGAAGGGGCGGCTGCGGCATGGCGTGATCCTGCCAGCCCAGGCCGTGCGGTGGCCAGGTTCGGAACGTCCCCTTGTGGTCACGTTCGGTGACGTCGTTACCGCGCCGCAGGGAGGGCGAGGACGGCGCCACAGAACCACTCCGGGAACCCCATACCCTTGTTGTCATGAGCAGCAGCGACCCGCGTCCGGCCGTGGACGACCGTTCACCCAATCCCACGAAGACCTATGAAGTACGTACCTACGGGTGCCAGATGAACGTCCACGACTCCGAGCGCTTGTCGGGCCTCCTGGAGGGCGCGGGTTATGTGCGCGCCCCCGAGGGCTCCGACGGCGATGCCGACGTCGTGGTCTTCAATACGTGCGCGGTG
Source organism: Streptomyces sp. NPDC002790 (assembly GCF_040295505.1). Classification (NCBI taxonomy): domain Bacteria; kingdom Bacillati; phylum Actinomycetota; class Actinomycetes; order Kitasatosporales; family Streptomycetaceae; genus Streptomyces; species Streptomyces sp. NPDC002790. Next base: position 49,000 of record NZ_JBEOVM010000011.1, read on the forward strand.
CGGGAGAACGCTGACAACAAGCTCTACGGCAACCTCGGCCGCCTCGCTCCCATGAAGACGCAGCGCCCCGGGATGCAGATCGCCGTGGGTGGCTGCCTCGCCCAGAAGGACCGCGACACCATCGTGAAGAGGGCGCCCTGGGTGGACGTCGTCTTCGGCACGCACAACATCGGCAAGCTGCCCGTCCTCCTGGAGCGCGCCCGCGTCCAGGAGGACGCCCAGGTCGAGATCGCCGAGTCCCTGGAGGCGTTCCCCTCCACGCTGCCCACCCGCCGCGAGAGCGCGTATGCGGCCTGGGTCTCCATCTCGGTCGGCTGCAACAACACCTGCACCTTCTGCATCGTCCCGGCGCTGCGCGGCAAGGAGAAGGACCGCAGGACGGGCGACATCCTCGCGGAGATCGAGGCGCTGGTCGGCGAGGGCGTCTCCGAGATCACGCTGCTCGGCCAGAACGTCAACGCCTACGGGAGCGACATCGGCGACCGTGAGGCCTTCAGCAAGCTGCTGCGCGCCTGTGGTGGCATCGACGGCCTGGAGCGCGTGCGCTTCACGTCCCCGCACCCGCGCGACTTCACGGACGACGTGATCGCCGCCATGGCCGAGACCCCGAACGTGATGCCGCAGCTGCACATGCCGATGCAGTCCGGCTCGGACACGGTCCTGAAGGCGATGCGCCGCTCGTACCGCCAGGAGCGGTTCCTGAACATCATCGACAAGGTTCGCGCCGCCATGCCTGACGCGGCGATCTCCACCGACATCATCGTGGGCTTCCCCGGCGAGACCGAGGAGGACTTCGAGCAGACGATGCACGCCGTGCGCGAGGCGCGCTTCACCAACGCCTTCACCTTCCAGTACTCCAAGCGCCCCGGAACCCCGGCGGCCACCATGGAGAACCAGGTCCCCAAGGAGGTCGTGCAGGCCCGCTACGAGCGCCTCGTCGCCCTCCAGGAGGAGATTTCCTGGGAGGAGAACAAGAAGCAGATCGGCCGCACCGTGGATCTCATGGTCGCCGAGGGCGAGGGCCGCAAGAACGGCGCCACCCACCGTCTCTCCGGCCGCGCCCCCGACAACCGCCTCGTCCACTTCACCAAGCCCGAGGCCGAGGTGCGCCCGGGTGACGTCGTGACCGTCGAGATCACGTACGCGGCCCCGCACCACCTGCTTGCCGAGGACGACGTCCTGAACGTGCGCCGCACGCGCGCGGGCGACGCGTGGGAGAAGCGCAACCAGGAGGAGCAGGACAAGCAGCGGGGCGTGCTGCTCGGCCTCCCGCAGATCGGTGTTCCCGAGCCGTTGCCCGCGATGACCGGAGGCTGCGCCGTCGACTGACCGGCCTCGCTTCCTTCCGGCCTCGCTTCCTGTGCAGTACGGCCGCCTTTCCGGTGTGCGGCGGGCGCGCAGTAGGCTGCCGATCATGCTTGTCGCCGCTGCCGCCTGCCCGTGCCCGCCCCTGCTCGTGCCCGACGTCGCCGCGGGCGCGGCTCCGGAACTGGACGCCGCGCGCGCGGCCTGCGACGAGGCGATCGCGGCGCTGCTCGCGGCGGACCCCGACCTGGTGTGCGTCATCGGCGAGGGCCCGGGCACGGGCATCCACGAGCCGGGTTCCCGCGGCTCCTTCCGCCCCTTCGGCGTCGACCTCGATGTGTACCTGGGAGCGGCGCCGCCCGACGTTGTGGAGGCGACACTCCCGCCGTCCCTCTCCGTAGGCGCGTGGCTGCTCGCGCGCGCGGGGTGGACCGGTGAGGTGCGCGGCTACGAGGTGGCGGGTGGCGGCTCGGGTTTCGCCGACGCCGACGGGGCGATCCGCCTCGCGGAGGGCAGGACAGGAGCCGAGCGCGTCGCCTTCCTCGTCATGGGCGACGGCACGGCCTGCCGCACGCTGAAGGCTCCCGGCTACCTGGACGAGCGCGCCGAGGGCGTGGACGCGGCCATCGCCGCGGCCTTGCGCGACCTCGACGCCGACGGCACGCTCGCGAACCTCGACGCCGACCTCGCCCGTGAGCTGAAGATCTCGGGCCGCGCCCCGTGGCAACTCCTCAGCGCCGCCTGGGGCGAGCAGGACGGCACGGGCCGTCTGCTGTACGAGGACGCACCCTACGGAGTGGGCTACTTCGTGGCGTCCTGGACGTAGTGCGAAACGCTCCACAGACGGCGGCGGCCGCGAAGCCCAATGGGTTCGCGGCCGCCGCCGTCTGTGAAAGCGCAGTGGGTCACGATGCCCCGGAAGGGGGCGACGGCGGGGTGTTCCCACCGTCGGTGTCCTTGGCGCCCCCGGCGTTCTTGCCCTCCGCCGTTGACATCCGGTCGACGGCGTCCTTCGCCTTGTCCGTGCCCGTCCGGATCTTGTCGCTGTACTTGCCCTTGGTCTTCTCGTCGACCATCTTCCCGGCCTTGTCCAAGCCCTGGTCGATCTTGTCCCCGTGCTGCTGCGCGAGGTCCGAGACCTTGGCCCGGGCGGGGCCGAACTTGGCTTTCAACGTGTCCAGGATGCCCATGGCTGTACCTTCCGTGCCTTCCGTCGCACCGAGCTCTCGGGAACTATTTGCGGGCGCCCTCACTGGCCTCGTTGTCCGCGGCCTGCTCAGCGGACTGCTGCTTCGGGATCTCCACGCCCTCCGACACGGCCACCTCGGCCGTCTCGCCTTCGGGTGCGGTCTCCGTGGCCTCCTGGTCCGCTGCGGGGCCCGCGGTGGCCTCGATGGGCTCCTCGGCCTCCGCCACCTCCGGAGCGGCCGTCAGAGTGGCGGCCTGGGCCTCGGCGGTTGACGCCTCGTCCGCAGCGTTGACCTTCCGGCGAAACCTGGCAAAAACGCCCATTTCAACTCCATACGTTACTCGTGTGGGCGAAATCCCGCCCTACCCGGTGCGTCCCATTGCGGCGACCGGGGCGCCGGCCCTCGAAACCGGCGGCTGGAACCTCGCAACAGGCAACGAACCCGAACCTGTGGCGTCACGTCGCTCATTCGTGAAGACGTGCCCGGGTTTGCGAGACTGGGGCGGTGAGTAGCGCAGCTCCCGCCCCGCGGGTCATCGCCGTCGTCGGGCCGACCGCGGCAGGAAAGTCAGATCTAGGCGTGTTCCTCGCCAAGGAACTCGGCGGCGAGGTGGTCAACGCCGACTCCATGCAGTTGTACCGGGGGATGGACATCGGTACCGCCAAGCTGACGCCCGAGGAACGCGACGGGGTGCCGCACCACCTCCTGGACATCTGGGGCGTCACGGAGGCCGCCAGCGTCGCCGAGTACCAGCGCCTCGCCCGCACGGAGATCGACCGGCTGCTCGCGGCCGGCCGCTGGCCCGTCCTCGTCGGCGGATCGGGGCTCTACGTAAGGGGCGCCGTCGACAAGATGGAGTTCCCCGGCACCGACCCGGAGGTCCGTGCCCGTCTGGAGGACGAGCTCAGGCTGCGCGGTTCCGGCGCCCTGCACGCGCGCCTTGCCGCCGCCGACCCGGAGGCCTCCGTGGCGATCCTGCCGAGCAACGGCCGGCGCATCGTCCGCGCCCTTGAGGTCATCGAGATCACCGGCAAACCGTTCACCGCCAACCTGCCGGGACACGACTCCGTCTACGACACCGTCCAGATCGGTGTGGACGTGGCGCGGCCCGAACTCGACGAACGCATCGCCACGCGCGTGGACCGGATGTGGGAGGCGGGCCTCGTCGACGAGGTGCGCGCACTGGAGGCCCAGGGGCTGCGCGAGGGGCGTACGGCGTCGCGCGCACTCGGCTACCAGCAGGTGCTCGCGGCGCTCGCGGACGAGTGCACGCTGGACGAGGCGCGCGCGGAGACCGTCCGCGCCACCAAGCGGTTCGCGCGCCGCCAGGACTCGTGGTTCCGGCGCGACCCGCGGGTGCATTGGCTCAGTGGGGCAGTGGCGGAACGCGGGGAACTCCCGGCTCGCGCAATGTCGTTGGTCGAACGACCGGTTACAGCCTGATCACGTGATGGCATCGGGACGCTCCGCCCGTCATCCCGGCCTCTGTGGGCGTGCCATCATCGACCATCGATCGACCAAGTGGAGTCCGGAGTGGGAGGGCGCGTGGCGATGGAGGCCGGCCCTCGTGACACCGCACCAGGCGGAGAGCAGCTCAGTACCGATGGTCCTGAGGCGAGCGCCGACGGCGTGATCGCCGACGGTCCGACCGCGGAGGAACTCGCCGCGCAGGACGAGGGCCAAGAGGTCGAGGTCGAGCTGCGCCCGCAGCGCAGGCTCCGCATCTGGCAGCTGGCACCCATCGTAATGCTGGCTGCGATCGGCTCCCTGATGTTCGCGTTCCCGCTGTTCTTCGACTTCGGCGACGGCGGCGCGGTCGTGGCGATGCTCGGCCTCCTGATCAGCTCCTGCGCCGCCGGCTGGGGCATGATGGCGGCCCGCCGGGTCGGGTACACGCTGCCGGGACTGCCGCCGCGCGGCTCGGGCCGGTGGCCGGACTGGCGGGTCGTGGGCGCGTACGTCGTCGTGGTCGCGGCCGTCGCGGTGCTCGCCGTGTGGCGCGTGGCGCGGCTCCGCTGACCGTGCCCGGCGCCTCGTGCGGCACTCCGCCGACCGGATTGTCGGACCGATCTCGTACGATCGAGAAATGAGCACCTTCCTCAAGGGTCACGGGACCGAGAACGACTTCGTGATCATCCCGGACCCGGAGAACGCCATCGCGCTCTCGCCGACCGCCGTCGCCGCACTGTGCGACCGTCGGGCCGGCGTCGGGGGTGACGGTGTGCTCCACGTCGTGCGCACCGCCGCGCACCCCGAGGCGCGGCACATGGCCGACGAGGCGGAGTGGTTCATGGACTACCGCAATGGCGACGGTTCGGTGGCCGAGATGTGCGGCAACGGAGTGCGGGTCTTCGCCCGCTACCTCCAGCACGCGGGACACGTCGGCGAGGGAGACCTCGCCGTGGCCACCCGAGGCGGCATCAAGGCGGTCCACATCGACAAGGAAGGCCTGATCGCCGTTGGCATGGGCAGGGCGACGCTCCCCGAGGGCGACGTCACGGTCAGTGTCGACGGGCGGACCTGGCCCGCGACGAACGTGAACATGGGGAACCCGCACGCGGTCGCCTTCGTGGCCGACCTCGCGCACGCGGGCGCGCTGTACGACCCGCCCCCCTTCGCGCCGGCGAACGCATACCCGGAGGGTGTGAACGTCGAGTTCGTCGTCGACCGAGGCCCGAGGCACGTCGCCATGCGGGTGCACGAGCGGGGCTCAGGCGAGACCCGCTCCTGCGGCACCGGCGCCTGCGCCGTGGCCGTCGCGACCGCCCGCAGGGACGGCCTGGACCCGGCGGTGACCGGGGCTCCTGTCACGTACGAGATCGATCTGCCCGGAGGCAGGCTGACGATCACCGAGCGTGCGGACGGCGAGATCGAGATGACCGGTCCCGCCGTGATCGTCGCGGAAGGTCGGCTCGACACCGACTGGTTCGCGGCAATCGAAACCGTAAACCAGTGAACCTTCGCTCGAATGGGTGATCCGTTTCACGCTCGGCGAGAGCGGGACTGCGCCACGTGATGGGCTCGGTAGCATCAAGCACCGGTCCGGACGGGTGCCGCCGCCAGCCCGCCGCCGGTCGACAAAGCCGGAGGTGCTCATGAGTGCGGAGGCGACCAACCCCGCGAACCCGGGACCGATCACGCCCGGAGCGCACCGTCGGCGTGGCCGCCCCCGGATCGACCTGCGCCGTCTCGGCCGCGCGGCGTTCCTCGGCCCCACCGCCCGCGGCCGCCTCCCGGACGCGATCGGGCACGTGGCGGAGGCCCACCGGGCCCACTATCCCGACGCCGCTCTGGAGCCGCTGCACCGCGCCTACGTACTGGCCGAGTCCTCGCACCGCGGCCAGATGCGCAAGAGCGGCGAGCCGTACATCACACACCCGCTCGCGGTGACGTTGATCCTGGCCGAGCTGGGCGCGGAGACCACGACGCTGACCGCCTCCCTGCTCCACGACACCGTCGAGGACACCGAGGTCACGCTCAAGCAGGTGCGCGAGGAGTTCGGCGAAGAGGTCGCCTATCTCGTCGACGGAGTGACCAAGCTGGAGAAGGTCGACTACGGAGCGGCGGCCGAACCCGAGACCTTCCGCAAAATGCTGGTCGCGACCGGGAACGACGTGCGCGTCATGTCGATCAAACTCGCCGACCGCCTGCACAACATGCGCACCCTCGGCGTCATGCGCCAGGAGAAGCAGGAGCGGATCGCCAAGGTCACCCGCGACGTCCTGATCCCGCTCGCCGAGCGGCTGGGTGTGCAGGCGCTGAAGACCGAGCTCGAAGATCTCGTGTTCGCGATCCTGCGCCCCGAGGAGTACGGGCAGACGCGCGAGCTCATGACGGCCTACGCGCAGCAGACGGAGGACTCCCTCGCAGGGTTCGCGACCGAGCTGCGCTCAGTGCTGCGCGAGGCGGGCTTGAGCGCCGAAGTCCTCATCAGGCCGCGGCACTTCGTGTCCGTCCACCGGGTGCGGCGCAAGCGCGGTGAGATGCGCGGGGCCGACTTCGGGCGCCTCCTTGTCCTCGTGTCCGAGGACGCGGACTGTTACGGCGTCCTCGGCGAGCTGCACACGTGTTTCACGCCGGTGGTCTCGGAGTTCAAGGACTTCATCGCCGTACCGAAGTTCAACCTGTACCAGTCGCTGCACACCGCGGTAGCCCGCACGGACGGCGAGGTCGCCGAAGTCCTCATCCGTACGCACCAGATGCACAAGGTCGCGGAGGCGGGCGTCGTGGCGCTCGGCAATCCGTACACGCCCTCCGGAGAGGAGCACCTGGACACCGATGGCGAGCGCTCCGACCCCACGCGCCCTGGCTGGCTGAACCGGCTGCTCGACTGGCAGCAGTCCGCGCCGGACACCGACACCTTCTGGTCGACGCTGCGCGAGGACCTCGCCCAGGATCGCGAGATCACCGTCTTCCGGCCCGACGGCGGTTCCATCGGCCTCCCCGCAGGCGCCAGTTGTGTCGACGCCGCGTACGCGCAGTACGGCGAGGACGCCCACGCCTGCATCGGCGCGCGGGTCAACGGCCGCCTGGCGACGCTCAGTACGGTCCTCGGTGACGGCGACACCGTCCAGCCGCTCATGGCCGGGGTGGAGGGCAGCGCCGCGTCCGAGCCGTCGGTCGCCTGGCTCGACCACGCCCGTACGCCCGCCGCCCGCATCGCCATCCGCCGCTGGATCGCCACCCACCCGGAGGGTCCGAGCGCGCCCCAGTCGGCGCCCAGAGCCCCGTACAGCGGCCCATCGGCGCGGCCCTCCGCGGCGAACGCCCTGGTCGACCAACAGGGCGCCACGGTGCGCCTCGCGGGCTGCTGCACGCCCGTACCGCCCGACGAGGTGACCGCGTTCGCCGTACGCGGCGGCGTCGTCACCGTGCACCGTGTCGCCTGCGCCGGAGTGGCGCGCATGAAGGCCGCGGGGCGCGCGGAGGTCGGCGTGCGCTGGGCGGACGCCGACGCGGAGCCCGCCGAGTACCGGGTGACCCTGATCGCCGAGTCGTTCAGCCGCCCCCATCTCCTCGCCGACCTGACCGAGGCCATAGCGCTGGAGGGCGTCGCCATCATCTCGGCGACCGTCGACCCGCCCGACCAGGGCCGCGTCCGGCACACGTACACGCTCCAACTCCCGGACGCCGGACACCTTCAGGGCGTCATGCGGGCGATGCGGAACGTGCCGGGCGTGTACGACGTGGGGCGCACCCGACACGCGGCGGCGGGCGCCCTGTAGGCCCACCCGGAACCCTCGTTCGGGTGGTGCGGCGCGTGCCGCACCGTGCCCGGAGGCGCGCGCTGATAGCCGTAGTTCATGCTGCTCAGCTCCCGAACGCCCCGCGTCGCCGCACTTCTGGCCGCCGGCGCCTCGCTCGCCCTTGTCGCCGCGGCCGCGCCCGCCGAGCCGCTCGGCATCGGCGACCGGCTCTTCCCGCATCTCGGCAATCCCGGCTACGACGTCACCGACTACGACATCTCCTTCACGTACCACGGTGACAACAACAAGCCTCTCGATGCCGTCACCAAGATCGACGCGCGGGCGACGTCCTGGCTCGACCGGATCAACCTCGACTTCTCGCACGGCACCGTGCGTTCGGTGACGGTCAACGGCTCGCGGGCGCACCACGCCACCAAGGGCGAGGACCTGGTTGTCACGCCCGCTGCGCCCGTCGCTCCCGGTCAACCGCTGAACATCACCGTGCAGCACACCAGCGACCCCCGGCCCGGCAAGAAGGAAGTCGGCTGGGTGCGGACCAAGGACGGGCTCGCGATGGCCAACCAGGCCGACGCGGCGCACCGCGTCTTCCCGTCCAACGACCACCCCTCCGACAAGGCCTACTTCACCTTCCGGGTCACCGCGCCCAAGGAGTACACCGCGGTCGCCAACGGTCTCCCTGTCGCGAAAACGCGACAAGGAGGAGCCACGAAGTGGGCCTACCGCACCCTCCACCCCATGGCCACAGAGCTGGCCCAGGTCTCCATCGGCCGTTCCGCCGTGCTGCACCAGGAGGGCCCGGACGGACTTCCCGTACGCGATGTCGTGCCGGCCAGGGACGCCAAGGCCCTGAAGCCGTGGCTCAAGAAGACGCCCGGCCAGATCGCCTGGATGGAGGGGAAGGTCGGCAACTATCCCTTCGAGAACTACGGGCTGCTGATCGCCCATGCGTCGACCGGCTTCGAACTCGAGACACAAACGCTCTCTCTCTTCGAGAGAGACCTGTTCACGCGCTCCGAGTACCCGAAGTGGTACGTCGAGTCGATCATGGTCCATGAACTGGCACACCAGTGGTTCGGCGACAGCGTCAGCCCTCGCACCTGGTCCGACCTGTGGCTCAACGAGGGCCACGCCACCTGGTACGAGGCCCTGTACGCCCAGGAGAAGGCGGACCGGCCCATGGTGAAGCGGATGCGCGCCGCCTACCGTGCGTCCGACGCCATGCGCGCCGACGGCGGACCGCCCGCCGAGCCCAAGGCGCCCACGAGCGACGGGAAGATCAGCATCTTCCGGCCGGTCGTCTATGACGGCAGCGCCCTGGTCCTCTACGCCCTGCGTCAGGAGATCGGCGCGGACGCCTTCCGGCGCCTTGAGCGCACGTGGGTGGGCACGCACCGTGACTCCACCGCCACGACCGCGGACTTCGTAAGGCTCGCCTCGCAGCTGTCGGGGCGTGACCTGACCGGCTTCTTCGATGCCTGGCTCCACGCGAAGAAGACGCCGCCCATGCTGGGTCATCCGGGCTGGAAGTCCGAGCCGGTGTCGAAGCACTGACACAGGGAAACAATCCAGATGACGAGACGGCCCGTACCGTGCGAATATCGTCGACGTCGACGGCGCGGGCCACCGGATCGGCGCTCGCGGGAATCCCCGGAGCAGGCCGAGCGTTGTCACATATGACGGGTGTGACGCCCGTCGCGTATTCCGTATCCCACAGACGTAAGGACCAAATGACCTCCTCTTCTTCCCCTTCCCAGGACGCGCAGAACATGGTGCAGAACCACACCGAGAGCCTTCGGGCCGATGCCCTGATGGAAGAGGACGTCGCCTGGAGTCACGAGATCGACGGTGAGCGGGACGGCCAGCAGTTCGACCGTTCCGAGCGCGCGGCTCTGCGCCGCGTCGCGGGCCTCTCCACCGAGCTCGAGGACGTCACCGAGGTCGAGTACCGACAGCTCCGCCTGGAGCGCGTCGTCCTCGTCGGCGTCTGGACGTCGGGAACGGTTCAGGACGCGGACAACTCCCTCGCGGAGCTCGCCGCCCTCGCCGAGACCGCGGGCGCGCTCGTGCTCGACGGCGTCACGCAGCGCAGGGACAAGCCGGACGCGGCGACGTTCATCGGCTCGGGCAAGGCCCAGGAGCTGCGGGACATCGTGCTCGAGACCGGAGCGGACACCGTCGTGTGCGACGGTGAGCTCAGCCCCGGCCAGCTCATCCACCTCGAGGACGTCGTCAAGGTCAAGGTGGTCGACAGGACCGCTCTGATCCTCGACATCTTCGCCCAGCACGCCAAGTCCCGAGAGGGCAAGGCGCAGGTCGCGCTCGCGCAGATGCAGTACATGCTGCCGCGGCTGCGCGGCTGGGGTCAGTCGCTCTCCCGGCAGATGGGTGGCGGTGGCTCCGGCTCCTCGGGCGGCGGCATGGCCACGCGTGGTCCCGGTGAGACCAAGATCGAGACGGACCGGCGCCGGATCCGCGAGAAGATGGCGAAGATGCGCCGTGAGATCGCGGAGATGAAGACCGGCCGCGACATCAAGCGCCAGGAGCGGCGCAGGCACAAGGTGCCTTCGGTGGCCATCGCCGGATACACCAATGCCGGCAAGTCCTCGCTCCTCAACCGCCTCACGGGCGCGGGCGTGCTGGTGGAGAACTCGCTGTTCGCCACTCTGGACCCGACCGTGCGCCGCGCGGAGACCCCGAGCGGTCGGCTGTACACACTGGCCGACACGGTCGGTTTCGTACGGCACCTGCCGCACCACCTCGTCGAGGCGTTCCGCTCGACCATGGAGGAGGTCGGTGACTCCGACCTGATCGTGCATGTGGTCGACGGTTCGCACCCGGTGCCTGAGGAGCAACTCGCCTCCGTACGTGAGGTCATCCGCGACGTCGGGGCGACGAACGTGCCCGAGATCGTGGTGATCAACAAGGCGGACGCGGCCGACCCGTTGGTGCTGCAGCGGCTGCTGCGCGTGGAGAAGCGTGCGATCGCCGTCTCGGCCCGTACGGGCCAGGGCATCGAGGAGCTGCTCGAGCTCATCGACGCCGAACTGCCGCGCCCCGCTGTCGAGATCGAGGTGCTCGTGCCGTACACACACGGCCAGCTGGTCGCGCGGGCACACGCCGACGGCGAGGTGATCTCCGAGGAGCACACCCCGGAGGGCACGCTCCTGAAGGCGCGCGTGCACGAGGAACTCGCAGCGGAATTCGCGCCGTACGTTCCGGCGGCGGTCGCGGGCTGACGGCTCGTACCGAAGTACGTGAAGCACCTGAAGTACTGAACATGGCTGAGCCCCTCTCCGGTCGACCGGAGAGGGGCTCAGCCAGAGACCGGCCGCCTGCGCGGCGCGTGCTTACTGCCCGGCGAACTTCTTGCTCACCGAGTCGTAGATCCCCTTGGCCTCCTTGCCGAGCCGCGGGCCCGCGAGCCAGCCCGCCGTCACCGGGCCGATCGAGGTGTTGGACACCAGGGCTGGCTTGCCGTCGGAGCCCTGGCCGACCCAGCCGCCGCCGGAAGAACCGCCCGTCATCGTGCAGCCGATGCGGTACATCGTCGGGTCCGCGTCGTTCAGCGAAAGACGGCCCGGCCTGGCCGCACACTGGTACAGCTTCTGCCCGTCGAACGGCGCCGCCGCCGGGTAGCCCTTCGCGGTCAACTGCGAGACCTTCGGCACCGCCGGCGCGTTGAAGTTCACCGGAAGCGCCGAACCCACCGTCTCCTCAAGCGACTTGGTGGTGCCGCCCTTCTCCGGCGTCACATGGATCACAGCGAAGTCGTACGAGGCGCCCGCCCCGCCGCTCGGGCCGCCCTGCGCGATCCACTGGTCGGACGTCAGCGCCGCGTCGCCCCACCACACGCCGTACGGCGCCACCTCGTTCCTGGGCGCGTTCTGCAGCTCCTGCGCGGACTTGCCGCTGTCGTTGTACGAGGGCACGAACGCGATGTTGCGGTACCAGCCGCCGTTCTTGCCGGCGTGCACACAGTGGCCGGCCGTCCAGAGCATGTTGGACCTGCCGGGGTGCGCCGGGTCGGTGACCACGGTCGCCGAGCAGACCATCGAACCCTTGGGGCCGTCGAAGAACAGCTTGCCCGCGTACGGGGCGTTCGCGTGGTACGGAGTGGAGACGCCCGCAGCCGCCACCGGCCTCGGCTCCGGGTCCGTCACACCCTGGTCGCCGGAGAGGTCGTTCTCGTCGACCTCGCCTCCGGTGGGCTTGTCGGCGTCCCGCATCCGGTTGCTGTCCCACAGCCCGTCGATGATCGGGTTGACGAAGTCCTGCGCCTCACGCAGCCACTGGTCCTTGTCCCAGTTCTTCCACTCGCCGTCCTTCCACTTGTCCGGGTCGATCCCGTGTTCCTTCAGCCGATCCTGAATATCGTCCGGGATCTTGAACTTGCCATCGCCCGCGGATGCCGAGGCGGTCGGCTTGTCGTTCGCGTCGTCCTCGCTCGAGCCGCACGCCGTGGCGGTCAGAGCGACCACAGTGCCGAGCGCGACCGCCGCCGCTACGGGGAACGTTCTGCTTCGCGCGCCTCGAGTGCGGCGCGCGGCGAACTGCGGGCGTATGGGTCGCATGTCGTGAATCCCCCTGGGCTTCGAAAGGGTTGAACTGCCGTACGTGTGCGGTGGAGTCGAGTCGAAACCTCGCCTCCGAACGGCACACCACCCTATGCCGGTGCCGCCGGGGTCGGCCGACGGAACAGCAACGGTTCCGTCACGGAGGGATCTTCCGGCCGGTACGGATCGTTGGAGCATGGCTCGCCTCGGGCCCGCGATGAACGAGGGGCGGCTGCGACGGCCCATTGGGTGCCGCGGGCGCCCGGCAAAGGTCTGTTCATCAGTCCCGTACGAGCCGTGTTCCTCCGCCCGCCCCGTCGTTGGTACGTACGGGGGAACCGAGGCCGGCGTTCAGCGCGCGCCGACTCACCCCGCCGTTCGGTGAGTCGAGGGGCCTTTTCGGCCGTATATCCAGCGGGAGGACCAACAGCCGTGGCGGTGACCGATCCTGTGCCTGTGACCGATCCTGAGACCGTGGCGGTGCCGGCCCCGTATGACGGGGAGGCCGAGAGGGACCCTGTCCGCGACACCGTCGCGCACGAGGGGATCCTGCGCCGCCAGTGCGCGCGGGAGTCCGCGGCGCGCACCTACGCGCGCGCCCTGCCGATCGTGCCGGTGCGGGCGCGCGGGCTCACCATCGAGGGCGCCGACGGCCGGCGCTATCTGGACTGCCTGTCCGGCGCGGGGACGCTCGCGCTCGGCCACAACCACCCGGTGGTGCTCGAGGCCATCCGCAAGGTGCTCGACTCGGGTGCACCGCTGCACGTCCTCGACCTGGCCACTCCGGTCAAGGACGCGTTCACCACCGAGTTGTTCCGCACGCTGCCGCAGGGTCTTGCCGACCGGGCCCGCGTCCAGTTCTGCGGTCCCGCGGGCACCGACGCCGTCGAGGCGGCGCTGAAACTGGTCCGCACCGCCACCGGACGCTCGGGCCTGCTCTCCTTCGCGGGCGCCTATCACGGCATGACCGCGGGGGCGCTCGAAGCGTCCGGCGGGGCGCAGGACGTCCGCGTCACGCGCCTGCCGTATCCGCAGGACTACCGCTGCCCCTTCGGCATCGGAGGCCCGCGCGGCGCCGAACTCGCCGCCCGCTGGACCGAATCGCTCCTCGACGACACCAAGTCCGGGGTGCCGCAGCCGGCGGGCATGATCCTCGAACCGGTGCAGGGGGAGGGTGGTGTCATCCCCGCCCCCGACGCCTGGCTGCGCCGGATGCGAGCCGTCACCGAGCACCGCTCGATCCCGCTGGTCGTCGACGAGGTACAGACCGGCGTGGGCCGCACCGGAGCCTTCTGGGCCGTGGAGCACAGCGGAGTCGTGCCCGACGTCATGGTCCTGTCCAAGGCCATTGGGGGCAGCCTGCCGCTCGCCGTGATCGTCTACCGCGACGACCTCGACGTCTGGCCCCCGGGCGCGCACGCCGGTACGTTCCGCGGCAATCAGCTCGCCATGGCCGCGGGCGCCGCGACCCTCGCGTATGTCCGCGAGAACGGCCTCGCCGAGCGTGCCGCCGCTCTTGGCGCCCGCATGCTCGACCAACTCCGGCAGCTGTCCGACGAGTTCGCGTGCGTGGGCGAGGTCCGTGGGCGTGGCCTGATGATCGGCATGGAGCTCGTCGACCCGGAAGGCGCCGTTCCCGCTCCCACCGTGGAACTCGCCGGCGACCCCCTGCTTGCCGGGTCCGCCGCCCCGCTCCCGGCCGCGCCCCAACTCGCCGCAGCCGTGCGCGATGCCTGCCTCCACCGCGGCCTGATCGTCGAACTCGGCGGCCGTCATTCCAGCGTCGTGCGCCTGCTTCCTCCCCTCACCATCACCGACGAGCAGGCCGCAGCCATCGTGGACCGGCTCGCGGACGCCCTGGCGGCCGTCGCTCGCGCTCGCCGTCACGAGTCGTAGGAGCGCCCGACGACACACCACCACCAGCGACGGCAGTGACACGCCGGGCCCACCGGACCACCGCCTCACGGAGCCCACCACCCCACGCAAGGAAGCCAGTTGAACGCCACCCCCGCATCCGACGGCCGTTCCCGTCCCACCGCCGGCGGATCCTGTGACACGCAAGCCCCGCGCGCCCAGGAGCGTGACTCGATCCCGTGGCAGCAGGGCGGCGACCAGGACGCGGAGCGTCCATGCACCCCCGTCGACCTCCTGGAACACCCGGACCCCGCGACTGCCGCCCAGGTGGCAGCGGTCGAGAACCTGCTGCGCTGTTGGGTGCGTGAGAACAACATCGCTCCTCCTTCCTCGGGTGCGCTCCGCGTCCCGCTGCCCGCGAGCGGCACCGTCCTTCTCGTCCCGGTCCACTACTGGTCGCCCTCCGGCTGGCACCGCTTCGGCCTGCCCTCCCTGGAGAACGCGCCGCCGCACGCCAACGGCGTGGACGCCGTCGCCCTCGCCGCCCTCCTGAGCAGGGAGTCGGCCCATGGCGAGGCCGACGCCAACGCCCCTGCCGACTCCGGCGATCCCGCCCAGGGAGCCCCCGCCCCCGGGGGCGACAGTGGTGAACTGGTAGTCCGCGTCGCCGACTCCCTGCGCCGCACCACCGAGTTCATCGCGGACCGCCGTCACCGCCCCGCGGACGAGGCCGACCCCTTCCTCGCCGCAGAACAGGCGCTGCTCCTCGGGCACCCGCTGCACCCGACTCCGAAGAGCCGCGAGGGGCTGTCCGACGCCGAAGCGGGGCGCTACTCACCGGAGTTGCGTGGCTCCTTCCCCCTGCACTGGATCGCCGTGTCCCCGGGCGTGCTCGCCCACGACTCGGCCTGGACCGAACAAGACATCGCCCGCACCGCCGCCGAACTCACCTCCCAACTGGCAGGACCGGGACTCCCACTGCCCGCAGGGCACGCCGCGCTGCCCGTACACCCATGGCAGCTGCGCGAGCTGCGTGAACGCCCCGCCACGGCCGCCCTCCTGGACGCCGGACTGCTGAGCGACCTGGGCCCGCACGGTGAGCCCTGGTTCCCCACCTCCTCCGTCCGCACGTTGTACCGGCCCGGTGCGCCGGCCATGCTCAAGCTCTCCCTCGGCCTGCGCATCACCAACTCCCGCCGGGAGAACCTCCGCAAGGAACTCCACCGGGGCGTCGAGGTCCACCGACTCCTCGGCGCCGGTCTCGCCGAGCAGTGGCAGGCCGCGCACCCCGGTTTCGACGTCGTCCGCGACCCGGCCTGGCTCGCCGTCGACGGCCCGGACGGCGAACCGGTGCCCGGCCTTGACGTGATGATCCGCACCAACCCCTTCCGCTCTCACGACGACGCGGTGTGCGTCGCCGGCTTCGTCTCGCCCAGGCCGACCACCGACCCGACCGCAGACCCGACCGCCGACCCAGCCGACGCCCCGGCCGACGGCAGCGCCCACCCGGCCATGAGCTCCCGCCTCGCCGAGACCGTGACCCGGCTCGCGGCCCGCACCGGACGAGCCCGCGGAGCCGTCTCCGCCGAGTGGTTCCTGCGGTATCTGGAACACGTCGTACGGCCCGTGCTCTGGCTCGACGGCGAAGCCGGCGTCGCCCTGGAGGCCCACCAGCAGAACACCCTGGTGCTCCTGGACGCCGAAGGCCGGCCCGTCGGCGGGCGCTACCGGGACAACCAGGGCTACTACTTCCGCGAGTCCCGCCGCGCCGAACTCGACCGGCGCCTGCCCGGCATCGGCACGCACAGCGACACGTTCGTCGACGACGACGTCACCGACGAGCGATTCGCCTACTACCTCGCCATCAACAACGTCCTCGGCCTGATCGGAGCCTTCGGTTCCCAACGGCTTGCCGACGAGCAGCTGCTGATCGCCGAGTTCCGCCGCTTCCTCGGCGAAGCCGCCACCGGTCCGAACCGGCAACGCAGCACACTGCCGAGCCTGCTGCTCGACTCACCCACGCTGCGCTGCAAGGCCAACATGCTCACCCGGCTGCACGGCCTCGACGAACTCGTCGGACCTGTCGACACCCAGTCCGTCTACGTCACCATCCCCAACCCCTTTCATTCCCGTCGTACCTGAGAGAGGAGCGTCGCCTTGCCTCCCACCGATGCGAGCACCGACGCCGACACCACTCCCACCGCCGTCCCGCACGCCCCCGCCCCACCCGCGGAGCAGGCGGAGAGCGCAGGGAGCGCGGAGAGTTCGGAGGGCGCCGAGAACGCGGAGCACACGCGGAGCGCGGACGGTGCGGACAGCGCCGATTTCCAGGACACCCTGGACCTGCGCCTGCCCGACGAACTGCTCGCGCTCATCGCGGGGCAGGACAGCGGGCACCGGCTCGCCCCCGACCCCACGGCCCTGACCGAGCACGACCTGCTGGACGGCGTGGGGGAGTGGGGACCGGTCACCACTCCCTCAGGCGTGTTCCAGCTCGTCCCGGTGCGCGTCGAGCGAGACCTGGCACTCCTCAGCCGCTGGATGAACGACCCCGCCGTGGCCGCCTTCTGGGAGCTCGCGGGACCCGACACCGTCACCGCGGACCACCTGGGCCCCCAACTCGACGGCGACGGACGCAGCGTGCCCTGCCTCGGAGTCCTCGACGGCGCGCCCATGAGCTACTGGGAGATCTACCGCGCCGACCTCGACCCGCTGGCCCGCCACTACCCCGCCCGCCCGCACGACACCGGAATCCACCTCCTCATCGGTGGCATCACCGACCGCGGACGAGGTCTCGGCACCACGCTGCTCAAAACCGTCGCCGACCTCGTACTCGACCATCGACCGCGCTGCGCGCGCGTCATCGCGGAACCCGACCTTCGCAACACCCCCTCCGTCTCCGCCTTCCTGGGCGCGGGATTCCGCTTCTTCGCCGAGGTGGACCTCCCCGACAAAAGGGCCGCGCTCATGGTCCGTGACCGCGCCCTGCGCAACGTGCTCCAGGCCAATCACTCTCTGTAACGAACCTCGACCCGATCCGGTTCCCGTCCGAGGAGTCCCCGTGCCGAATCCGTCCGTCGCCCCGAGTTCCGAAGAGCCGGCCGAGCTCTACGACCCGCCCGAGCTCACGTCCGGGAACTGGGGCAGGGCGGGCGCACGGCTCCTGGCCAAGCTGATCGGCGAATTCGCCTACGAGGACATCCTGCGACCGACGGCCCTCACCCCGGCCGGCCCCGACCCCCGCCCCTACGCCCTGCCGCTCCCCGGCGGCCCCGGGGTCGAAGAGAGGGAGACCGGCGGCACCATCCATTTCCGCGCCCGCCGCGGCGCGTACGGCAGTTGGCAGGTCGACCCGGCGAGCCTGGAGTGGGAAGCCGGCCTGCCGGGCAAGGACGGGCCGACCGGGCATGCGGAAAGCGAGCCGACCGGGACAGCGGGAACGGCTCCGGCCGAAGGCGGACGCGAGCCCGTCACCGACCCGCTCGCCTTCCTCCTGCGGGCCAAGCACGCTCTCGGCCTCGACGGCAGCACCCTCGGCCATCTCATCCGCGAACTCACCGTCACCCTCGCCGCCGACGCCCGCCTCGACCACACGGCGCTCACCGCGTCGCAGCTGGCCGACCTCGGATACGCCGAGCTCGAGGGGCACCAGACCGGCCACCCCTGGCTCGTACTGAACAAGGGGCGTCTGGGGTTCTCCGCGACCGACACCGCACGCTGGGCACCGGAGTCGCGTCGCCTCACCCGCCTCCCGTGGCTCGCGGTGCACACTGCCCTCGCCAGCTACCGAGGCGTCGCGGGCCTGGAGGATCCCGCCTCCCTCTATGACGGCGAACTCGACGGGCCGACCCGGGCGTTGTTCGCGCAGGCGCTCCGGTCGCGCGGACTGGACCCGGCGGCGTATCTCTATCTCCCCGTGCACCCCTGGCAGTGGGACGACACCGTGCTGCCGCTCTTCGCGCCGTCCATCGCCACGAACGACATCGTTCCGCTCCCCACGGACGGTGATCTGCGCCTGCCCCAGCAGTCCATCCGTACGTTCCTGAACACGGCTCGCCCCGACCGGCACACCGTGAAGCTGCCGCTCTCCATCCTCAACACCCTTGTATGGCGCGGACTTCCCACGGAACGCACCTGGGCGGCGCCCGCCGTCACCACATGGGTGCACGCACTGCGCGATGCCGACCCCTTCTTGCGCGACGAATGCGGTGTCATCCTGCTGGGCGAGGTCGCATCCGTGACCGTGGAACACCCGCTGTACGACGGGCTCGACGAAGTCCCCTACCAGTACAAGGAATTGCTGGGCGCCATCTGGCGCGAGCCCCTCACCCGGCACCTCGCCCCTGGAGAGCGCGCCCGAACGCTCGCCTCCCTGTTGCACATCGACACTGAAGGGCGCGCGTTCGTCGCGGAGCTCGTCGCCCGCTCGGGCCTGGACCCGAAGACATGGCTCCGTAGGCTCTTCGCCGCGCTGCTGCCCCCACTGCTGCGCTTTCTCTACCGCTACGGGACCGTCTTCTCTCCGCACGGGGAGAACGCCATCGTCGTCTTCGACGACCAGGACGTGCCCGTGCGGCTCGCGGTCAAGGACTTCGTGGACGACGTCAACATCAGCTCGGAGGCGCTCCCCGAGCACGACTCCATGCCTGACGACGTGCGCGAGGTCCTGCTCACCGAGGACCCCGCGTTCCTGACCCAGTTCATCCATTCGGGACTCTTCGTCGGCGTCTTCCGCTACCTGGCGCCGCTGTACGAGGAGCAACTAGGGCTCCCCGAGGACGAGTTCTGGTCCCTGGTGCGCGCCGAGATCCTGCGCCACCACGCGCGCTTCCCGGAGCTCAAGGAGCGGTACGAGATGTTCGACCTGCTGACTCCGCGGATCGAGCGCCTGTGCCTCAACCGCAACCGGCTGCATCTCGACGGCTACCGCGACCGCGCCGACCGCCCGCACGCGGCCGTGCACGGCACCGTTGCCAATCCGCTGCATCAGCCGTGATCGCCGGATTGTCAGTGGCTCCGTTTAGGGTGGTCGAGCTATGACGAAGCCCTCACTCCCCGAGCTCCTGCACGCCGCCGTCACCGCTGTCGGCGGCACGGAGCGCCCTGGCCAGGTGACCATGGCCGAGACCGTCGCCGAGGCGATCGACGACGGTTCCCATCTGCTTGTCCAGGCGGGCACCGGCACAGGTAAGTCGCTGGGCTACCTCGTGCCGGCCCTGGCCCACGGGGAGCGCGTGGTCGTGGCGACCGCCACGCTGGCGCTGCAGCGCCAGCTCGTGGAGCGGGACCTGCCGCGCACGGTCGAGTCGCTGCACCCACTGCTCCGGCGCCGCCCCAGTTTCGCAATGCTCAAGGGCCGGTCGAACTATCTGTGCCTGCACCGTCTCCACGAGGGCGTACCTCAGGAGGAGGAAGGGGGCCTCTTCGACCAGTTCGAGGCGGCCGCGCCCACCAGCAAACTGGGCCAGGACCTGCTGCGCATGCGGGACTGGGCGGACGAAACGGAGACGGGCGACCGGGACGACCTCACGCCCGGCGTCTCGGACAAGGCCTGGTCGCAGGTCTCGGTCTCCTCGCGCGAGTGCCTGGGAGCGTCGAAGTGCGCCTACGGCCAGGAGTGCTTCGCCGAGATGTCACGGGAGCGCGCCAAGCTCGCCGACGTCATCGTGACCAACCACGCGCTGCTCGCGATCGACGCGATCGAGGGCGCGCCGGTCTTGCCGCAGCACGAGGTGCTGATCGTGGACGAGGCGCACGAACTGGTCTCGCGGGTGACCGGGGTGGCGACGGGGGAGCTGACTCCCGGCCAGGTCACCCGGGCGGTGAGACGCGCGGCGAAGCTGGTCAACGAGAAGGCGGCGGACCAGCTGCAGACCGCCTCCGAAGGCTTCGAGCGGGTCATGGAGCTCGCCCTGCCCGGCCGCCTCGAGGAAGTCCCCGAGGACCTCGGCTACGCGCTCATGGCCCTGCGCGACGCGGCCCGTACGGTGATCACCGCAATCGGCACCACGCGCGACAAGTCGGTCCAGGACGAGGACGCCGTCCGCAAGCAGGCCCTCGCCGCCGTGGAGAACATCCACGACGTGGCGGAGCGGATCGCGAACGGCTCGGAGTGGGACGTCGTCTGGTACGAGCGCCACGACCGCTTCGGAGCCTCCCTGCGCGTCGCACCCATGTCGGTGTCCGGCCTCCTGCGGGAGAAACTCTTCAGCGACCGCTCTGTCGTCCTGACCTCGGCGACACTGAAGCTCGGCGGCGACTTCAACGGGGTGGGGGCCTCGATGGGCCTCGCCCCCGAAGGCACCGAGGGCGAGGACCTGCCGGTCTGGAAGGGGATCGACGTCGGATCGCCGTTCGAGTACCGCAAGCAGGGCATCCTCTACGTCGCCAAGCATCTGGCGAAGCCGACGCGTGACGGTACGCGCACGGACATGACGGACGAGTTGAGCGAGCTGATCCAGGCGTCCGGCGGCCGTACGCTCGGCCTCTTCTCGTCGATGCGGGCGGCGCAGGCGGCGGCCGAGGAACTGCGGACGCGGATTCCGGAGTTCCCGATCCTGCTGCAGGGCGAGGACACCCTGGGGGAGCTGATCAAGGCCTTCGCGGCGGACCCGGAGACCTGTCTGTTCGGAACCTTGTCGCTGTGGCAGGGCGTGGACGTACCGGGCCCGAACTGCCAGCTGGTCGTGATGGACAAGATCCCGTTCCCGCGGCCGGACGACCCGCTGATGAGCGCGCGCCAGAAGGCCGTAGAGGAAGCGGGTGGCAACGGCTTCATGGCTGTGGCCGCGACACACTCGGCGCTCCTGATGGCGCAGGGCGCGGGCCGCCTCATCCGGGCCATGGGCGATCGCGGCGTGGTCGCGGTCCTGGACCCCCGGCTGGCGACGGCACGCTATGGCAGCTATCTGAAGGCCTCGATGCCGGACTTTTGGTTCACGACGGACCGGAACCAGGTGCGGCGTTCGCTCTCGTCGATCGACGCGGCTGCGAAGAAGGCGGAAGCGGAATAGGACCCGACCCGCACGCACGGAGCACGCACGGAGCCTGGCGCGGACAGCGCTGGGCCCCGGAACCGGCGCAGTTGGTTCCGGGGCCCGGTCAGGGAGGAGCGTCAGACGCGCCGCAGGACGGCCACCACCTTGCCGAGGATCGTCGCCTCGTCACCGGGGATCGGCTGGTACGCGGAGTTGTGCGGCAGGAGCCAGACATGGCCGTCCTCCCGCTTGAAGCGCTTGACCGTGGCCTCGCCCTCGAGCATCGCGGCGACGATGTCGCCGTTCTCCGCGACGGGCTGGCGGCGGACCGTGACCCAGTCCCCGTCGCAGATCGCGGCCTCGATCATCGAGTCGCCGACGACCTTCAGGACGAACAGCTCACCGTCACCGACGAGCTGCCGGGGCAGCGGGAAGACGTCCTCGACCGACTCCTCGGCGAGGATCGGACCACCGGCGGCGATCCGGCCCACCAGGGGCACATACGAAGCCGCGGGCTTGCCCGCGGTGTCCGTGGGCTGCGCGCTGGGCTGGTCCGAACCACGGACCTCGTACGCGCGCGGGCGGTGCGGGTCGCGGCGCAGGAAGCCCTTGCGCTCGAGCGCCATCAGCTGGTGCGCGACCGACGATGTGCTGGACAGGCCGACCGCCTGGCCGATCTCCCGCATGGACGGCGGGTACCCCCGACGCTGCACCGAGTCCCGGATGACCTCGATGACGCGGCGCTGCCGGTCCGTGAGCCCCGAGCTGTCCGCGCGGATACCTGGGGGCCGGCCGGGCAGTGAGCGCCCCGGCTTGGGGCCCTCCTGACTCATGGCTGTGTCATTCATGGCATGCACCGGCTCGAGTCGGCCCTGGGCGCGGCCCTGGGCAGTGATGGTGGCACTGTCTGCGGTCGTGGTCACGTCGGTAGGCCCCTCTCGAGAATGTCTCCCTAGCTAGCCAACGGTAGTTCCTTTCGAAAGGTTGCGCCAAACACACGTTCGAGTGAAAAACCGTCGATTGCTTGTCGTGATCATGTACCTGGGTGTACGGCGACCTCGAAGCGGGGCGGCAATTCAGCTCAATCCGGTACGCTTCTTCGTTGGAGTCGAGGCTCGGCCCGTGGGTCCCCACATTCTGCCACTCGCCTCTCCGTCGACCAGGCACCGCCCTTGTTCCTTCTCGTGTCGTGCCGGTGCGGATTCGAGCGTCGCGCGGCCCTTGCCGCAGCTGGTGCGAGGCGTTCCGCGCGTGCGACACGCCCGACACGCGCATGGGCCCTAAAAAGCGACCGAACCCCAGATGTAGTGGTTGGATTGGATCCGCAGCCCAGAAGTTGTGGTCCCCGGTCCATCTTGGTCGCGGTCATCGCCTATGCTTGGGGCTGCTTCGAGAGGCGTGATTCAGCCTCTTGTGGCTATCGAGTCGTGCCGTGAAGGAGGGTTGGGAGATCATGCACTGCCCCTTCTGTAGGCATCCCGACAGTCGTGTCGTCGACAGCCGCACCACCGACGACGGCACGTCGATCCGCAGGCGCCGTCAGTGTCCGGACTGCTCCCGCCGTTTCACGACGGTGGAGACGTGCTCACTGATGGTCGTGAAGCGGAGCGGGGTGACCGAACCCTTCAGCCGTACCAAGGTCATCAACGGCGTACGCAAGGCGTGTCAGGGTCGTCCGGTCACCGAGGACGCCCTCGCCCAGCTCGGCCAGCGGGTCGAGGAGGCGGTACGCGCCACCGGAAGCGCCGAACTGACCACGCACGACGTGGGCCTGGCCATACTCGGCCCGCTTCAGCAGCTGGACCTCGTCGCTTACCTGCGGTTCGCGTCCGTGTACCGGGCGTTCAACTCGCTGGAGGACTTCGAGTCGGCCATCGCGGAACTGAGGGAACAGACGCCCGGCGCGGAAACGGACGGCGCGGGCGAAGAGCGTACGCAGAGCGAGTGCGGGCCCGGCGGGACTGCAGAAGTCCCCGTGCCCGCCCACGCAGCCGACTGACGGCCACGGGCCGGGCGGCGGCGACCCCAAGACCTGTTGCGGGCGGCAAGAACTGCGGCCGCAACACAAGACAGACACCGTGCACGGGAAGATCCGGGCACTTTAGGGCGTTTTAGCCCGATATATGGGAGGCGGCATGACAGAGACGGCGAGCGGCCCGGCACGAGGCTCCCGAGCCAAGGGAGCCAAGGCCAACAAGGGTCTGCCTGTCGAGCGCGTCCACACCACCCCTGGTGTGCACCCGTACGACGAGGTGGAATGGGCGCATCGTGACGTCGTCATGACCAACTGGCGCGACGGCTCGGTCAACTTTGAGCAGCGTGGCGTCGAGTTCCCCGAGTTCTGGTCGGTGAACGCGGTCAACATCGTCACCAGCAAGTACTTCCGGGGCGCCGTCGGCACCCCGCAGCGCGAGGTGAGCCTCAAGCAGCTCATCGACCGCATCGTGAAGACGTATCGGAAGGCCGGCGAGGACAACAAGTACTTCGCCTCGCCCGCCGACGCCGAGATCTTCGAGCACGAGCTGGCCTACGCGCTCCTGCACCAGATCTTCAGCTTCAACTCGCCGGTGTGGTTCAACGTCGGCACGCCCCAGCCCCAGCAGGTCTCGGCCTGCTTCATCCTGTCCGTCGACGACTCCATGGAGTCGATCCTCGACTGGTACAAGGAAGAGGGCATGATCTTCAAGGGCGGCTCCGGCGCCGGCCTGAACCTCTCCCGCATCCGCTCCTCCAAGGAGCTGCTCTCCTCCGGCGGCAACGCCTCGGGTCCCGTGTCCTTCATGCGCGGTGCCGACGCCTCCGCAGGAACGATCAAGTCGGGTGGCGCCACGCGCCGCGCGGCCAAGATGGTCATCCTCGACGTCGACCACCCCGACATCGAGGGCTTCATCGAGACCAAGGTGAAGGAAGAGGAGAAGGTTCGCGCCCTGCGTGACGCGGGCTTCGACATGGACCTGGGCGGCGACGACATCACGTCCGTCCAGTACCAGAACGCCAACAACTCGGTCCGTGTGAACGACGAGTTCATGAAGGCCGTCGAGTCCGGCTCGAAGTTCGGCCTGCGCGGCCGCATGGACGGCGAGGTCATCGAAGAGGTCGAGGCCAAGTCCCTCTTCCGCAAGATGGCCGAGGCCGCCTGGGCCTGTGCCGACCCCGGCATCCAGTACGACGACACCATCAACCACTGGCACACGTGCCCGGAGTCCGGCCGCATCAACGGCTCGAACCCGTGCAGCGAGTACATGCACCTGGACAACACGTCCTGCAACCTCGCCTCGCTGAACCTGATGAAGTTCCTGAAGGACGACGGCAAGGGCCACCAGTCCTTCGACGTCGAGCGCTTCTCGAAGGTCGTCGAGCTGGTCATCACCGCGATGGACATCTCCATCTGCTTCGCGGACTTCCCGACGCAGAAGATCGGCGAGAACACCCGTGCCTTCCGTCAGCTCGGCATCGGCTACGCGAACCTGGGCGCCCTGCTCATGGCGACCGGCCACGCCTACGACTCGGACGGCGGCCGCGCTCTCGCCGGTGCGATCAGCTCGCTGATGACGGGTACGTCCTACAAGCGCTCGGCCGAGCTCGCCGCGGTCGTCGGCGCCTACGAGGGCTACGCGAAGAACGCCACGCCGCACCAGCGCGTCATGAAGCAGCACGCCGACGCCAACACGGCGGCCGTCCGCATGGACGACCTGGACTCTCCGATCTGGGCCGCCGCCACGGAGGCCTGGCAGGACGTCATCCGCCTCGGCGAGAAGAACGGTTTCCGCAACGCTCAGGCGTCCGTCATCGCCCCGACCGGCACCATCGGTCTCGCGATGTCCTGCGACACGACCGGTCTTGAGCCCGACCTCGCCCTGGTCAAGTTCAAGAAGCTGGTCGGCGGCGGCTCGATGCAGATCGTCAACGGCACCGTGCCGCAGGCCCTGCGCCGCCTGGGCTACCAGGAGGAGCAGATCGAGGCGGTCGTCGCCCACATCGCCGAGCACGGCAATGTGATCGACGCCCCGAGCCTCAAGCCCGAGCACTACGAGGTGTTCGACTGCGCCATGGGCGAGCGTTCCATCTCCGCGATGGGCCACGTCCGCATGATGGCGGCCATCCAGCCGTGGATCTCCGGCGCGCTCTCCAAGACGGTCAACCTGCCGGAGACGGCGACCGTCGAGGACGTCGAGGAGGTCTACTTCGAGGCCTGGAAGCTGGGCGTCAAGGCGCTCGCCATCTACCGCGACAACTGCAAGGTCGGTCAGCCCCTCTCCGCCAAGAAGAAGGAGCAGGCGAAGACCGAGGTCACCGAGAAGACCGAGGCGACGATCCGTGAGGCCGTCGAGAAGGTCGTCGAGTACCGCCCGGTCCGTAAGCGCCTCCCGAAGGGCCGTCCCGGCATCACCACCTCCTTCACGGTGGGCGGCGCCGAGGGCTACATGACCGCCAACTCCTACCCGGACGACGGTCTCGGTGAGGTCTTCCTGAAGATGTCCAAGCAGGGGTCCACCCTCGCGGGCATGATGGATGCCTTCTCCATCGCCGTCTCGGTCGGCCTCCAGTACGGGGTGCCGCTGGAGACCTACGTCTCGAAGTTCACCAACATGCGCTTCGAGCCGGCCGGCATGACGGACGACCCGGACGTGCGGATCGCGCAGTCGATCGTCGACTACATCTTCCGCCGCCTGGCGCTCGACTTCCTGCCCTTCGAGACGCGCTCGGCGCTCGGCATCCACTCCGCCGAGGAGCGTCAGCGTCACCTGGAGACGGGTTCGTACGAGCCGTCCATCGACGACCCCGAGGTCGACGTCGAGGCCCTGGCCCAGTCGGCGCCCCGCGCCCAGGAGCTGAAGGCCGTCGAGACGCCGAAGGCCGGGGACGCCACCGCGCAGTCGGTGCCGCAGCAGGCGCACACCAGCGCCGAGCTCGTCGAGATGCAGCTGGGCATCCAGGCCGACGCCCCGCTCTGCTTCTCCTGCGGAACGAAGATGCAGCGGGCCGGCTCCTGCTACATCTGCGAGGGCTGCGGTTCGACCAGCGGCTGCAGCTGATCCGGCTGAACGCCTGATCCGGCTGAACGCCTGAACTGAGGGGCGGCGGAACCACTACGGTTCCGCCGCCCTTTGGCGTAGGCGTCCGAACCCCGCAGTGGGCGCGCCGAATGTGCCTAGAGAGCGCCCATCGCCGCGGCGAACGCGTTCAGATCGCCGTCGTCGAAGCCCCGTACCGCCTCGTGGAACACCCACTCCCCGTCGGCACCCCGGGTGAACTCCGCGACCGTGGTCGCAGAAGCGCCGGAGACCACCGCGAAGTCGTGCTGCGACAGGTCGGTGTAGCCCTCTCTTATGCGGACCGCCGTGTTCGGGATGTCCGCGAAGACCTTGGCACGACCGGGCTCCTGCTCGCTCTGCTGGATGGCCACGCCCACGACCACGCGCGCGTACGAGGACGCGAGCCGCTCCAGTTCGAGCGTCATGACCTCGTCGAAACCGAAACCCTGTCCGGTCCTGCTGTCCCGGTTCAGCGTGATGGTCCCGTCCGGCGAACGGCTGTCGAAATGGACGATGTAGGCGGGGCTGCCGTGCGGGTCGTCGTCCGTGTACGCCGCGGCGATCAGGTCCAGGTCGTGGGGAGGCGAGCCCATCGGGCTCGGGTCCCACTTCAGGCCGATCTCGATCTTCTCGATCCCCTTGCGGAGGCTGCTCACCGAACTCCCCCTCCTCGGTGCGATGTTGAGTACTACGGACACGCTACGTGGTCCCACTGACAACAACACGACCATCTCCTCAGAGGCGTCTCGACCGTGGGTTCGGGACCACCACGGCAGGCAGCCGGCGCGCCGTACGATGGCGCGGTGCTGGTCAAGTGGATTCGTTGCACTGTGGTGGATCGTCGGGGTTTCGAGCGGGGACAGCGGAAATGGGCGGGGCTTCTGGGAGAGCCGGGATTCCGTGGTCAGGGCGGGGGCTGGAGCAGGCAACGGCCCGGTGTGGCCCATGTATTCGGCTTCTGGGAGAGCCGTGCCTTCTACGACTCCTTCATGGCGCGCTCCCACGACCGGCTCGCGGCCGCGCAGTCGGGGACGTACAAGAACCTCCAGGCGAAGCTCTTCGATCATCGCTTCGATGTGAAGACCGGGTTCGAGCCGCGGTTCACCGACGCGGACGTTGTGCGGGTGGCGCACTGCACGGTGCGCGCCGACCGGGCCGAGCACTACACGTTGATGCAGCAGAAGGTGTGGAACCCGGCGATGGCCGGCTCGCCCGGCATGGTCCGGGGACTGTTCGGCGACGCCCCAGGAGGCGAGTTTCTGGTCCTCTCCATGTGGCGCTCGGCGGCCGAGCACGGAAAGTACCAGGTCGACCGGGTGGAGCGGCTCTCCGCGCGCGCCCAGACGGATGCCGACATCGCGGCCATCACGGGGGACATCGTGGAACTGGAGTCGACCTGGACGGTCTGAGCGGGTGACCACGCGCGCGTGCCCGTCGCTCTGTCGTTGTGATCCACATGACCTCCGCCGCAGGGCCCGCACGGGTGCTCGAAGCCGCCCGGCGATCTAGGGTCGTGTGCATGGCACGACCGCGGCGCATCGTTCTTGTCCGGCACGGCGAATCCGAAGGGAACGCCGACGACACCATCTACGAGCGCGAGCCCGATCACGCCCTGACGCTCACCGACAAGGGGTGGCGCCAGGCCGAGACCACAGGCGAGGACCTCCGGCGTCTGTTCGGACGCGAGCGGGTGAGCGTGTACGTCTCTCCGTACCGGCGCACCCACGAGACCTTCCGCGCCTTCCGGCTCGACCCCGACCTCGTACGCATCCGAGAAGAGCCCAGGCTCAGGGAGCAGGACTGGGGGAACTGGCAGGACCGCGCGGATGTGCGGCTGCAGAAGGCGTATCGCGATGCCTATGGGCACTTCTTCTACCGGTTCGCCCAAGGGGAGTCGGGGGCGGACGTGTACGACCGGGTGG
The DNA here is from genome assembly GCF_040295505.1 of Streptomyces sp. NPDC002790. NCBI lineage: Bacteria > Bacillati > Actinomycetota > Actinomycetes > Kitasatosporales > Streptomycetaceae > Streptomyces > Streptomyces sp. NPDC002790. The sequence goes on from NZ_JBEOVM010000011.1 coordinate 77,044, forward strand.
GCGCGTTCCTGGAGAGTCTGCACCGTAGCTTCGAGTCCGCGGACCATCCGCCGAACGTCCTGCTCGTGACCCATGGGCTGACCATGCGGCTGTTCTGTATGCGCTGGTTCCACTGGTCCGTCGCGGATTTCGAGTCGCTGTCGAATCCTGGGAACGCGGAGATGCGCGTGCTCGTTCTCGGGGAGAACGGCAAATACACCTTGGACCGTCCGTTCGACCGCTGGCGCGAACCGGAATCGTACGGAGTCACCGGATAGAGTGTCGATGCGATGACCACCGCTGACTCCTCACCCGACGGGCGCTTGAACCGCGCCCTGTCCAGCCTGCGCGGACTCTCCGTGGGAGACGCGCTGGGATCACAATTCTTCGTTCCGGCGAACTACCCGCTGCTCAAGGCCGGCGCACTGCCGGACGGCACATGGCAGTGGACCGACGACACCGAGATGGCTGCCTCAGTGGTGTCCGTCCTGGCCGCTCACGAGCGTGTGGACCAGGACGAACTGGCGCGGTCGTTCGCGGAGCGCCAGGACGTCGACCGCGGGTACGGGCCCGCCGTGAACCGGCTGCTGCAGCAACTGCGGGAGGGTGGCGACTGGCGGACCCTCGCCTCCGCGCTCTTCGACGGGCGGGGGTCGTGGGGGAACGGCGCGGCGATGCGGATCGCTCCGCTCGGCGCCTATTACGCGGACGACCCCGAGCAGGCCACGCATCAGGCCGAGATTTCCGCCTACCCGACGCACCAGCATCGGGAGGCCGTCGTGGGTTCGATGGCGGTGGCGGCCGCGGCGGCTCTGGTGGCCGATGCCGCGGGGCCTCCCACGCCTCAGGACCTCCTGGACGGGGTGATCTCGCTCGTCCCGCGCAGCGCGGTGGGCGCAGGCTTGCGCCGCGCCAAGGACATGCTCGACTACGGAGACCCGTCCACGGTGGCGGCCGTCCTCGGCTGTGGCCGGAGGACGACCGCGCACGACACCGTGCCGTTCGCCATCTGGTCGGCGGCGCGTGGCCTTGGTGACTTCGAAGGCGCCTTCTGGAGCACGGCCCAGGTCGGCGGCGACATGGACACGACCTGCGCGATCGTGGGCGGCATCGTCGCCTCCGGCGCGGACGGGGCGCCCTCGGCCGAGTGGCTCGGGCGGACCGAGCCACTGCCGGCCTGGGCGCCGACCGCGTAGGGGCACAGAACAGGTCCGGGGGAGTGCCCCTCAGACCGAGGCCCCGGGCTTCCCGCTCAGCGCCTCGAGGTCGCTCTTGCGTACCTGGATGACGAACAGGGCGATCAGCGCCGCGACCACGGCCAGCGACGCGGCCGCTATGAAGGCATTGCTGATGCCGTGGGCCAGCACCGAGTCGGTCCATGGAGCGGGCAGTCGGTGCGTCTTGGCGAACTCGGCCTTCTGCTCCGGTGAGCCTTCCGCGAGGAACTTCGGTATCTGCTTCTTGGCCTCGCTCTCGCTGGCGCTGCTGAAGATCGTGGTGAGGACCGACAGTCCGAGGGCGCCGCCGACCTGCTGTGTGGTGTTGAGCATGCCGGAGGCCGCACCGGACTCGCTGTCGGCTATGCCGGAGACGGCCGTCAGGGTCAGCGTGACGAAGTTCAGGCCCATACCGAAGCCGAACAGGAGCATCGGGCCGAGAATGCCGCTGAGGTAGGAGCTGCTGGGGTCGATGAGTGTCAGCCAGCCCATGCCCGTGGCGGTCAGCAGACAGCCCACGGCCATGAAGGGTTTGGGGCCGAGCCGGGGCAGCAGGTTCGTGGCGATCCCTGCGCCGAGCACGATGGCGGCGGTCACCGGTAGGAAGGCGAGGCCGGCCTTGACCGGGGTGTAGTGCAGCACGTTCTGCACGAAGAGCACGATGAAGAAGAACATCCCGAACATCGCTGCGGCGAGGCTCAGCATCATCGCGTAGGTGCCCGACCGGTTGCGGTCCTTGAACAGCGTCAGGGGCGTGATCGGCTGGCTGGTGCGCCTCTCGATGGCGATGAAGGCGATCAGCAGGACCGCGGCCGCGCCGAAGGACGCGGTGGCGAGCGTGTCGCTCCAGCCTTCGGAGGCGGCACGGATGAATCCGTACACGAGGGCGGCCATGCCGAGGGTCGAAGTGAGGGCGCCCGGCAGATCGAACCGGCCGGGGTGGCGCTGCGACTCGTTGATGTAGCGAGGGGCGAGGAGGGCGATCAGTACGCCTATGGGCACGTTGACGAACAGCACCCAGCGCCAGTCCAGCCAGTCGGTGAGCATGCCTCCTGCGAGCAGCCCGACGGCGCCGCCACCGGCGGAGACGGAGGCGAAGACCCCGAACGCCCGGTTCCGCTCGGGCCCTTCGGGGAACGTGGTGGCGATGAGGGCCAGCGAGGTGGGCGACGCGATCGCACCGCCGACGCCCTGAAGCGCACGGGCCGCGAGCAACTGCCAGGGCTCCTGCGCGAATCCGCCTAGGAGAGATGCGAGGCTGAACAGGGCGATACCGGTGATGAACATGCGGCGGCGCCCGAGAAGGTCGCCGGCCCGGCCGCCCAGGAGCAGCAGTCCACCGAAGGTGAGCGCGTAGGCATTGATCACCCAGGTCAGGTTGTTGGTGGAGAAGCCCAGTGCCGTCTGCATGTGGGGCAGGGCGATGTTCACGATGGTGGCGTCGAGGACGACCATCAGTTGACAGGCGGCGATCACTGTCAGCGCGATGCCGGGTCGGTGTGGGCGCGCGGAGGCGCGCGGTTTGCTGGGCGGAGCCGGATGTGCCTGGATCTGATCCTGTGTCACGAGCGATCCCCCATGGGCATGATTAGAGAACGGTCACGTTCCCTGTGTGGGATCGTAGTGTGCCCGCAGTAGTGAACACAAGCGTTCTTTATGGGAGTTGTGAATGCGTCGGCGGAAGCTTGCCGTCGACCCGTCGAAAGAAGGGGCTGAAGCCTGAGATGCTCGGTGGTGGCTCCCCATCAGTGCACGTGGGTGTGTGCTGAGCTCGCTGCCGCGCGTCCGAACCGCTCTCGGACGGCTCAACGGAGAGATGATGATGGTTAGTTCACGTCGGACGGCCGCCCCCGCTCAGGCGGCCGCCGCGCTTCGCAGGCGTGGCCCCGTGCTGGAACGGGCCATTCTGGAAGCGGCGTTGGATCAGCTCAGTACGGTCGGCTGGAACGGCCTCACGATGGAAGGCGTCGCCGCGGGCGCGCAGACTGGCAAGGCCGCGGTGTATCGGCGCTGGCCCTCCAAGGAGGACCTCGTCGTCGACGCGCTCCAGGCGGGGCTGCCTCCATTGGACTCGGCGCCGGAGTGCGGAAGCGTGCGGGAAGACCTGCTGGAGCTGTGTCGCCGCTTGCGGGAGGCCATGTACTCCCGGCCCGGCTACGCGCTGCGCTCGGTGCTTCACGAATGCGACACCCTCACCGCCGAACGCTTCCACAGCGTGATCGCCCAAGGTGTGGTCGAGCCCAGCGTCGAGTTGATCAAGGAGGTCGTCCGCCGTGGCGTTGAGCGAGGTGAGGTGCGCCCGGATGTCGACGAGTCCAGCGTGTGCGACGTGATTCCGGCGCTGATGATGTACCGCTCGAAGGTGTGCGGAAGCGAATGGGGAGAGGGGGATCTGGTGGAGATGATCGACCACGTGATGGTCCCGCTGTTGCGTCGGCAGGCGCGTTGAGGCGAGCCGGGTATCGCGGCGCTCCCCGGGCGGCGTACGCTGTTTGCCGCCATGCCGTACGAAGCACCCACCCACACCGTTGAGCGCTCACTGCGCGCCACTACCGGTGCCAAGATCATTGCCGGTGTCGACGAGGTCGGCCGCGGTGCCTGGGCGGGTCCCGTCACCGTCTGCGCCGCCGTCACCGGGCTGCGCCGTCCGCCGGAGGGCCTCACCGACTCCAAGCTCATCAGCCCCAAGCGCCGCGAGACTCTCGCGGTCGAGCTGGAGAGCTGGGTGTCCGGACATGCCCTCGGGCACGCTTCACACGAGGAGATCGATGACCTGGGGATGACGGCGGCCCTCCGACTTGCCGCCGTGCGGGCCCTCGAGGATCTGCCGGTGCGGCCGGACGCGGTCATCCTCGACGGGAAGCACGACTACCTGGGTACCCCTTGGCAGGTTCGTACGGTGATCAAGGGGGACCGTTCCTGCATTGCCGTCGCCGCGGCGTCGGTGATCGCCAAGGTCCGCCGCGACAAAATGATGGCCGAACTGGGCATCGACCATGCAGACTTCGGGTTTGCGGCGAACGCCGGATACCCGTCGCCGGTGCATCGCGCCGCGTTGGAGGAACGGGGGCCCACCCCGTACCACCGGCTTTCGTGGGCGTATCTTGATGCGCTGCCCCAGTGGCGGCACCTCAAGAAGGCCCGCAGTTGGGCGAATGTCGGCGTTCCAGAGATCGAGGGCCAGCTCGGCTTCGACTTCTGACCGCCTCGCTCGCACTGACGTGCCACCCGTTGACGCGAGCCGCACCTGCGTTTTGATAGATATCAGCTCAAGCCTCTCAGTCCCGAGGAGCCTCAGATTCACGAGAGTGCCCAGGGTCCCCGCGCCACGCCCGCCAGCGGCCGTACCGCGTCGACCCCCCGCCCTGTACCCGGCCCGCGTCCCGCGGCGCCACCGCGACCCGGACGTCCGGGTCCCTCCAGGCCCATGCCGCCCGCGCAGCGAACGCCGCGCGACTCGGCGGGTGTCCACAAGCCGGGGCCGAACGCCCCTGCCGCCACGTCGACTTCGGTCTCCCAGCCGCAGATCCAGCTCATCCCGGCCTCGGTCGAGGGCGCGCTGGACGCTGCGGAGGAGGCTCTCGACATGCTGCTCGACTCGGGCCGCGCCCCCGGCGACGTCCTGGTGGTCACCACCGGTGACCCGCACCCGTGGGCGGCCCACGAGCTGTCCTTCGGTGAGGACTCCTACTGGGCGCAGCACGACGCGCGTGACGACGTGTTCTACGCCGATTCCTCCGCCCTGGGGCGCGCCGCGTCCCGTCCGGTGGTCGTCGTCGCCGTGAACGGCGGAGCCGACGAGGTGGCCACCACAGCGCTGCCGATCGCGCTCGGCCGGGCCGGTGCGCTGCTCGTCGTGTGCGGCGACCCGGAGCGCATCAACTCGCTGTTGGGCGCCGGGGTCTGACGCGCCGCTTGCCGACTGCCCGCACCGCGAAGCGGTGTCCGGGGAGTCCGGCAGGCGGGCCCGCGGCAGGCGCGGTGCCATTCAGCGCGCCGCGGCGCGGCGGAGCACCTCCGTCGCGGCGCCGCCGGCGCGCGGCGCCGACGGCTCCCCGGACCCCAGGGCCTCGGCCACAGAGCCCACGCTCGGGCGCCGACCGGCTCTGCCCTCTCCGAGTACCTGCCAGCCGTCCCGCGTCATCGTGATGTACGCGCCGCAGCGCAGGCCGTGCAGCGTGCACGCGTCACGCAGTCCCCACATCCAGGCCCCGTCCTCCTCCGTCCAACGGGTGTCCCCCTCGCGGCAGTACAGCACCACCGCGGTGCGCACCGGCGTGCGGCGGCGCAGGTCGTGCGGGATCACCCGGCGTAACTGGGACAGCAGCGCGTTGCGGAACGTCCAGCCGTCGGCGGCGCTTTCGCGGCGCACGAACGAGGCGCTGGCCCGCAACCGCTCATCGGGGTCGAGCACGGCTATGACGACGGTCTGTGGGATCGGCCGGTGGCGGGAATACAGCCCGCTGACCACCTCGCGCGGATCGCGCAGCAGCGGGATGCCGGCCGCCGCCCACTCCGCGGGCTCGAGCAGCCTTGTCGGTCGGTTGACGGAATCGGCGGACCTGTCGGTGCGCATCAAGGACGCGGACATCGACACCGCCGAGGACGGAGCGAATCCAAAGGCCACGGTCCTCCCTTCGGCTACACGCCCACACTGCGGGCGGGGTCGGACTGGGGAGCGCACCGCGACACAGCTCTACCATCCACCGGATAACGGGGAGCCGTGCGGGGAGCAGTACCAATTCTTCCCGTCGCAGTGGCAGACGGCAACGAGCAATTGGGACCGCGTTCCTGTATCTGTCGATGCGTCGCCAATATCCCTGCCCCAAGGGTTGGATCGCTACGCGTCGCTCACCCCTGTACCGCCAGGACCAGTGGCAACACCCCCTCGGCGCCCGCCCGGCGCAGCAACCGGGAGGCCATCGCCAGCGTCCAGCCGGTCTCCATGTAGTCGTCGACGAGCAGAACCGGGCCACCCGCGCGTGAGAGCGCTTCGGACAGCTCGGGCGGAAGCGTCAACGTGCCGTCGAGGGCGCGCAGCCGCTGCGCGCTGTTACTGCGCGGGATGTGTGCGGTGTCGCTGCCCGGTGCGTACGAGATGCTGCCCAGCAGTGGCATGCGGCCGACCTGCGCGATGCCTGCGCCCAAGGACTGGATGAGCTGCGGGCGAGTGAGGGACGCCATCGTCACCACGCCGACGGGGCGCGGCGCGGTGTCGGCGGAGCCAGCCGCCCAGCCGCCCGGCCCCTTCGCCCAGTCGGCGAGCACGTCCACGACGGCTCCCGCCACATCGTCCGGCACCGGTCCGTCCGGGGCCTGCGGGGCGAACATGGGGCGCAGACGGTTCCCCCAGCCGATGTCCGACAGGCGGCCGAGTGCCCGCCCGGTCCCGGCCTGCTCACCCGCGGGGATGCGGCCCTTGAGGTCGATGCCGACGGCCGCGAGCCCGGTGGGCCACATCTTCCTGGGATCCACCTCGACTCCGGGGCGCCCGAGTTCACCTCGCGCCGAGTTCAGCGCTGCGGGCGAGACGGCGTCGGAGAATCGCGGCGGCGCGCAGTTGTCGCAGCGGCCGCACGGGGCCGCCTCCTCGTCGTCGAGCTGACGGCGCAGGAATTCCATGCGGCAGCCGTCCGTCGTCGCGTAGTCCCGCATCGCCTGCTGCTCGGCCTCGCGCTGCTTGGCCACCCACGCGTAGCGCTCGGTGTCGTAGACCCAGGGCTGTCCCGTGGCGATCCAGCCGCCCTTCACCCGGTGCACCGCACCGTCCACGTCGAGGACCTTGAGCATGGTCTCCAGACGTGACCGGCGCAGCTCCACCAGCGGTTCGAGCGCGGGCAGGGAGAGGGGCCTGTCGGACTGCCCGAGCACGTCCAGCGTGCGCCGCACCTGCTCCTCCGGAGGGAAGGCGAGCGAGGCGAAGTAGCGCCAGATCGCCTCGTCCTCCTTGCCGGGAAGCAGCAGCACCTCCGCGTGGTCGACTCCGCGCCCGGCGCGGCCCACCTGCTGGTAGTAGGCGATCGGCGAGGAGGGAGAGCCCATGTGGACGACGAACCCGAGGTCCGGCTTGTCGAAGCCCATGCCGAGCGCCGACGTGGCGATCAGCGCCTTCACGCGGTTCGCCAGGAGGTCCTCTTCGGCCTGCTGCCGATCGGCGTTCTCCGTCTTCCCCGTGTACGAGGACACGGTGTGGCCGCACTGTCGCAGATAGGCCGTGACTTCCTCGGCCGCGGCGACGGTGAGGGTATAGATGATCCCGGAGCCCGGAAGGTCGTCCAGATGGTCGGCGAGCCAGGCCAAACGGTGTGCGGCGTCCGGCAGTTGTAGGACCCCGAGGCTGAGGCTCTCGCGGTCGAGCGGGCCGCGCAGCACCAGGGCGTCAGAACCGGACCCGGTGCCGAGTTGTTCGGCAACGTCCGCCGTCACGCGCGCGTTGGCCGTAGCCGTCGTCGCCAGGACGGGGACGCCCTGCGGAAGGTCGGCCAGCATCGTGCGCAGGCGTCGGTAGTCCGGGCGGAAATCGTGCCCCCAGTCCGAGATGCAGTGGGCCTCGTCGACGACGAGCAGGCCCGTGGCCGCGGCGAGTTGGGGCAGTACGTTGTCTCGGAAGTCGGGATTGTTGAGCCGCTCAGGACTGACCAGGAGCACGTCGACTTCACCGGCCGCCACATCGGCCCGCACGGTGTCCCATTCCTCGGTGTTCGACGAGTTGATGGTGCGGGCGCGGATGCCCGCACGCTCCGCCGCCTCCACCTGGTTGCGCATGAGCGCGAGGAGCGGGGAGACGATCACGGTCGGGCCGCCGCCGCGGTGCCGGATCAGCGCGGTCGCGACGAAGTACACCGCGGACTTGCCCCAGCCGGTGCGCTGCACGACGAGGGCCCGCCGATGGTCGGCGACCAGGGCCTCGATGGCGCGCCACTGGTCCTCGCGCAGTCTGGCCGTGCCGCTCGGGTCGCCGACGAGACGGGCGAGAACGGTATCGGCGGCTGTCCGCAGCTCTTCGTTGCTCATGCCCCCATGCAACCCGATGGCACTGACATCACGCGAACGAGCCCGCGGACTGTGGACAACTTCTGTCGTGTCCCTGATCGGGGTTATCCACAGCCCAAACCGGAGCGCCGCGTTCCGGGGCATGGTCGGCGCATGACGAATCACAGCGAGCCGACCGGGCTGGTCGGCGAAGCAAAGATCACCCTTCGCACGGCAGGCGAACTTGCCGAGGCGCTCCCGTACTTGCTCGGGTTCCGGCCCGACGACAGCATCGTCCTGGTCGCCCTGCACAAGGGGCGTTTCGGCGGTCGTGTGCGCCTGGGCATTCCCGAGCGCACCGAGGACTGGCATGCAGTGGCGCGACAGATGGCCCAGTGTCTGATCGGCGAATGCGAGCGCAGGGACGGCCACCCCGACAGCGTCGTGGCGTTCCTGTGCCAGGACGCCCCGACCCCGGGCCCCGACGCGGGGCTGCGGATCATGCAACAGCTCAGGCCCCTGGCCCAGCTGCTGCGCACCGAGTGCGGCGGCCTCGACGTGCCGGTCACGGAAGCGCTGTGCCTCTCGGAAGGCAGGTATTGGTCGTACTGCTGCGCGCGCGCCGAGTGCTGCCCGGTGGAGGGCAACGTGATCGCGACCGACGGCACCTCGGTGATGGCGGCCACGGCCGCCTTCGCGGGCATTCAGGTACGGGGGTCGCTGGGGCGGATGAAGGCGCGCCTGGCCGTCTTGGAGACAGCGCTCGTCACGGATCAGACGCGCGCCCTCGATGCGGCGGCGATGGACCTCGTGCCGAGGATCTTCGCCGGGACACCTCGCCAGGAGGTGGAGGCGGCGACGCTGGATCTGGCCCGCCTGGTCATGCTGCGCTTCGCGGACGCGCCGGGAGAGGTTGACGCGCTCGCGGCCGACCTCAAGGACGACGAGCTGTTGGCACACGATGAGGCCGCGTCGCTGATTCTCGGTCTCCAGGACCGGCTGACCAGAGACCGGGCGGCGGAGTGGATGGAGGGCGCGGAGGCCGTCCACGCCCTGCGCCTGTGGCGGGCGCTGGCCCGCCGGTGCGTCGGCCCCTACGGGGAGTACGCCGCCGCGCCGCTGGCACTCGTGGGGTGGGTGGCCTGGTCGCTCGGCGACACCGTTGAGGCGGACCAGGCACTGGAGATGGCCCTCGGCGCCGACCCGCGGTACACGTTCGCCCGCTTGCTCAACGAAGCGCGGGCCGACGGGCTCGACCCCGAGCCGTTGCGGCGCTCCCTGCGAGTGGGGCGGACGGATCCGGATGCGGACTCGGCACCGGACACGCCGTCCGGAGTGGTCGATGACGACTGCACGAGTGCCACCGGAGTCGACGGCTCTCGACCCTCGGCGGTGGCCGTCCCCGGAGGCGCCGCCGATCCAGGAATGTCCCGTGCCACCCGAGGCCTGGAGGCCGCCCTGCGTCGGCGGGGCGAGCGGCGTCCCGGAGCTGGGACGCGCCCTGCGCGGGCGGGTGCGCGTGCACCCCGGCGGCCGACGGAGCTCCGCCGCCCCAGGCGCCAGCGGAGCAGGGGCGACGGATGAGGGCCGGCTGCCCCGCGGGCCCGCTTTCTCGCTTCGTGGCCCTGCGGCGTTACTTGGAGTGGGCGCGCCCCGTTCATCTGGGTGAGCGGTGGCGGCGGCCGGGTCGCACCGCCGAGGTGCAAGGCAGGCCGGCGGCGTGCCGTACCCGCAGGGGGAGGGGAGCGAAGATGACGTCCCACGCTTCGCCGCAGTACGCAGCCACGGTGCGTGACGATGATGTGCCCCGCGACCACCTCGCGGTCCGTGAGACGCCGAGGGCGACGGGCGCACCCGGCCCGCAGCGTGCCCCCGATGACGTTCCGGCCGGCCCCGCGCAAGGGCGACCACGTACGCCACTGGGCCACCCGGCGCTGCAGGCGCCATCGACGGGACCGGCCCGCGCGCTGTGGCGGAGCACGGAACTTGCGCCGGTTCACGAGGCGCTGATCTGTGTCGCGCTGCCCGGCCTCGCGATCTCTTCCAGCCAGGGCCAGTTGACGGGGCAAGGGCTTGAAGGCTTCTACCACCGGGGTAGACGCCTGCTGTCGCGCTGTCAGATTCGAGTGGCGGGGATGGAACCGCTTGCCGTGCAGTCCCGCATGATCTCCTCCGACCGGGCTTGCTTCACGGCCACCCTGCGGGTGGCCTCGGATGCCGGGCCCGATCCGGACGTGGTCGTTGAACGGATCCGGCGCGCGGAGGGCACGGAGGACATCACGCTGCACAGTTCCGCGCAGCGGACACTGCGGCTGCCGCTCGAAGTGGCGCTGGGCACCGACGTCGCCGAGATCGGTGCGGCGGCAGCCGGGAGCGGCGGGCGAGAACTGCCCGCCACGGTTCACGGCTCCGGACTGCGCTGGTCGTCGCCGACGGGCAGCGGGCCGACCGTCCTGGTCACGGTGACGCCACCACCGATGGACGCTCTGGCGTCCGCCGGCCTGCTGCGCTGGGAGTTCGAGCTTCCGCCGGGCGGCAGACGCACGGTGCGGTTGCGGGTACGGGCAACCGACGAGGGCGCCGGCAGTGCGGCGGGGTACGGCGCGATCCGGCCGTTCGCCCTGGCCACGGCACAGGGGGACGACCCGCGTGTGGGCCCGCTGCTGCGCGCCGGCATCTCCGACCTGCAGGCGCTCCTGGTGCGTGATCCCGCGCATCCGGCGGACGTCTGCGTGGCCGCGGGCGCTCCGTGGCGCTGCGGTCCGGCTCCCGCCGAGGCGCTGGCGGCCGCCCGGATGACCCTGCCGCTGGGGACCGGGCTCGCCTTCGGCACGCTACGAGCCCTGGCCCGTACGCAGCTGCGCGAGCCTGGAGCGGCGTTCGGAAAGGTGCCGGGGCCGCGGCGGCAGGCGGGTGGGCAACTGCCGCCCAGTTGCACAGGGATCGAGGCCACTCTCTTGTTTCCGGTCCTGCTCGCCGAGGCCAGACGCTGGGGTCTGGGGGAGTCCGAGGTGGCGGGGTTGCTGCCGACCGCCGAGCGCTGTTTGCAGTGGCTGTGGACCACTGCCCGCGAATGCCTCTACATCCCGGACCCCAGCCCGGGTGGCCCTCATCGGTGCGAGATCCAGGCGCATGCCCATCGGGCCGCTCTGCTCGGCGCCGACCTCTTGGACGCTCATGACAGACCTGGCGGCGGTGAACTGCGCCAGTGGGCCGAGGAACTGCGGCGGCGCTTCCAGGAGGACTTCTGGGTCGAGGACCGCGGCGGGGGTCGACCGGCGGCCGCGCGCACGGCGGATGGGCGCAGGTCGGCAGGGCTGGGTGGTGGCGCCGCCCACCTTCTGGACACCGGGATGCTCGGCGGGGGCGAGCGGGCGCCGGGCCTGCTGGACAAGGTGCAGACCGAGCACCTCGCAAGATTGTTCGGTGGGCCGGGGCTCGACTCCGGATGGGGGCTCAGAAGCCTGGGGGTGAAGGAGGCGTCGTACAACCCGTTCGGGCACCGCTCGGGAGCGGTACGGGTGCACGAGACCGCTGTCGCCGTCGCGGGCCTGTCCGCTGCTGGCTACGAGAAGGAGGCGGCGTCCCTGATCAGAGGCGTCCTCGACGCGGCCGACGCTTTCGACTGCAGGTTGCCCGAGATGTACGCGGGCTGCAGCGGGTCGAGGGAGGCATTCCGCTGCCACACCCCGCCGCGTGCAGACCCGCTGCCGTGTCGGCGGCGGCCGGAGTGCACCTCCTGGCCACCCTCGCGGGCATCCGCCCCGACGTGCCGGCGGGGACGGTGACGCTGTCGCCGATGCGAAGTGCCCCGCTGGGCGAGATCGGGCTGACCGGGCTGCGGGTCGCCGGGCAGGCGTTCTCCGTACGCGTCAGCAGGCTCGGCGTCGCCATGGTGGAGGAGGCGGCGGATGAACTGCAGTTGGGGGTGTGACGGGCGCGGACCCGGGCGGACCGGGGCCACCGCGCGCCGCCCGATACGAGGCGGAGCACGGGAGCCAAGGGAGTGTTTATCGTCAGGCAGACGACTATGATCGTTCCATGTCGCCCTACGACCCATCGGCCTTTCCGCCCTTCGCAGTCACCGTCGATCTGGTCGTGCTGACCGTGCGCCGTCACGCGCTGTGTGCGCTGGCGGTACGCCGTGGTGAACCGCCGTTTCAAGGGCGTTGGGCCTTGCCCGGCGGGTTCGTACGGGACGAAGAGGCCCTGACGGCGGCGGCCGCGCGCGAGCTGATCGAGGAGACGGGGCTGTGCGCCCACGACCCGATGACACCGGCGCAGGACAACGGCGCGCACCTGGAGCAGCTGGCCACATACGGCGACCCGAAGAGGGATCCCCGGATGCGTGTGGTCAGCGTCGCCCACCTGGCGCTCGCCCCTGACCTGCCCGCGCCGCGTCCCGGCGGCGACGCGCACAGCGCACGGTGGGCCCCCGTGGAGGCGCTGCTGAAGCGCGGCGGCTACGGGCGCGAGGACGAGCAGGCGGCACCGTTGGCCTTCGACCACGCGCAGATCCTGGCGGACGGCGTGGAGCGGGCGCGCTCCAAGATCGAGTACTCCTCGCTCGCGACGGCGTTCTGCCCGTCCGAGTTCACCGTCGGCGAGCTGCGCCGCGTCTATGAAGCCGTGTGGGGTGTTGCCCTCGACCCGCGCAATTTTCACCGCAAGGTGACGGGCACGCCGGGTTTCCTGGTGCCGACCGGCGGCACCACTACCCGTCAGGGCGGTCGGCCGGCCCAGCTCTTCCGGGCCGGTGGGGCCACGCTCCTCAACCCGCCGATGCTCCGACCGGAAGCCTGATCGATTCCTGGGGGACGCGGGGCGGCGCACGCTCGGTGTGGGCGGCGATCGATGGGTCACGGCGTACTGGAGCAGGCCCGGAATCGCGGGCACTCCCGTCAGCACGATGCCCGAAAAGTGCTAAATATCGCGTTATCTTGCTGCAGTACAAGGGGTTTGCCCGTCGCCCTGCCGGCGGGTGGGTCCCGGCCGCCGAGCGGTCGCCCATCCTGCGAGAGAAGCGATGATCCAGGCCACCGGACTGACGAGTAACGCACGCAAGGGGAGCCCGCCCGCGGTCGACGACGTGTCCTTCGACGCGCGCGCCGGCCGCGTCACCGCCCTGCTCGGCGCACGGCGGTCGGGCAAGACGACAGCTGTACGCCTGATGCTCGAACTCCAACAAGGCCGTGGCGCCACCTACTTCAGAGGTCGCCCGCTGCACCGCATCGCGCATCCCGCGCGGGAAGTCGGCGTGTTGCTCGGCGATGTGCCGGGACATCCGGCCCGAACGGTCCGGGGGCACCTGCGCATGCTCTGCTCCGCGGCCGGCGTGCCCGTGAGACGCGCGGACGAAGTACTTGAAGTGGTGGGCCTCGTAAGCCTGCGACAGGAACGCCTGGGCACCCTGTCGCGCGGCATGGACCGACGGCTCGGGCTGGCCTGCGCGCTGCTCGCCGATCCCCACACGCTGGTGCTCGATGACCCCGCGGGCGGCCTCTCCGCCCGGGAGGGCAGGTGGCTGCACGGCATCCTGAGGTCGTATGCCGCACTCGGTGGCACGGTCCTCTTCACCACCAGCGACGCCAAAGAGGCGGCCCGGGTCGCCGACCGCGTCGTCACGCTCGACGCCGGCAAGGTGGTGGCCGACCAGGATGTCGCCGACTTCGCGCGGACCCGGCTGCGGCCCCGGGTCGCTGTCCGCAGCCCGCACGCCGCGAGGTTCGGCGTCCTCCTGGCGAAGGAGGCGCGCACGGCCAAGCGCTCGGTCGAAGTGGTCACGGAGGACGGCAGTCGACTCTCTGTGTACGGCAGCACCTGCGCGGACGTCGGGGACATCGCGTTCCGGCACGGCGTCCTCGTGCACCAACTCGCCGACGAGATCGGCGATGCGGGCCCTTCGGCGGCGGTACCCGTGGTCACCGAAGGCCGGTCGGACAGCGACGGTGGCGATGCCGACACGGGCCCCCACGCCCCAACCGGCGTCGGGAGTGACAGCCGGACGCATACCCCTGCGGCGACCGCGCCCCTCAACCCCCTCACCCCCACCAGTACATTCGTGCCACTCGCCGATGCCGCGTCGCCTCCGGCGGCACAGCCTCGAACCGCCTCGAACGACCGTGCGCCTGACGCCGAATCCGCACGCGATACGCCCGTCGCACTCCCGACGTTGCCGCCACCGATCACCGTGCGCACCGCCCGCGGCCCGCTGCGTCCGGTGCGCTACGAACTGCGTCGCGCGACCGGCATCGCGACCGGACATGTCACCGTCGCACTCGTTCTCGCCGTCTCCGCACTCCTTTCCGTGCTGCTCGCACGTACCGGACACACGTCGCAGCCACGTCTGATCGCCGCCTGGCCGCAGGTGCTTCCCCTGCCGCCCGCCGCCCTGGGCGCGGGACTGCTCGGTGCCTTCGCCTTCGGCGACGAGTTCCGCCACCCCGCACTCGCAGCCGACCGCGGAACCGTCCCCCGCCGCCTGGGACTTCTCGCCGCGAAGCTGCTCGTCGGCGCGGCGGCTGCCCTCCTTCTGGGCGTGCTCACCGTCGCCTGCGATGCCGCGCTGCTCCACCTCGTATACGGATCGGAGCTCACACAAGTTCCCGCCGAGTGGCTTTCCCTGAGTGCGAGTTGGCTCGCTCTGGTCGTCGGGTGCGCCTGGGCGGGCGTCCTCGCGTCCGGTCTGTTCCGGTCCACGGCGGCCGGACTGGCCGCCGTGGTGGCCGTGCCGATCATCATCGTGCCGCTCGTACAGAAGGTCTTGGAGGGACCATCTGTGCGAACGGCGGCGGGACTTCCGGGGCGCCTGCGTGATCTTGCCCTGGTGGACTGGCCGTTCGGGATCGAGCGGTTCGCCGCTGCCGGAATGCGGATGATCACTCAACCCGTGGGCGGCGCGCTGATGTTGTCGCTGGGTGCTCTGCTCTGCGCATATCTGCTCACAGCACTGCGTACCCGGGTGCGGTGACGACCGGCCGACGTCTTCCGGTGCCTCGCTGAGCGCAACTCCCCGTGGAACGCCCATTTCTTTCCGATAAGGCGTCAAGTGCGGCGAGGAGGGAGATCACCCTTTCGTGTGCTTTTCACCAAAGACCTCAAGGGAGTTGGGGACGGCGCCGACAACAGATTCCGTGAGTACCCTTGCGCACACCATGATGACCGCCGCCCGCTCCGCCGACTCCGGCCTCGCAGGACCGGGCGAACTCGACCGCTACCCCTACATGGAGTCGACCGCCGGGCGCGTCGGCGGCCCTGCGTGGGAGAGCCCGGACCCGGATCTCGGCCGGGTGGGCCGACGTGCCGGGGGCAGCCGGGGGCGCGGTCTGCACGGCCAACTCGTCCAGCAGCTCGGGCAGATGATCGTCTCCGGCGATCTCGGCGCCGACCGCCCGCTGGTTCCGGAGGAGATCGGCCAGCGATTCGAGGTCTCCCGCACCGTCGTTCGTGAGTCCCTGCGTGTACTGGAGGCCAAGGGCCTCGTCAGCGCCCGGCCGAACGTCGGCACGCGCGTGCGGCCGGTCAGCGACTGGAACCTGCTGGACCCGGACATCATCGAATGGCGCGCCTTCGGGCCGCAGCGCGACGACCAGCGGCGCGAGCTGAGTGAGCTGCGGTGGACGATCGAGCCACTCGCCGCGCGGCTCGCCGCGGGTCACGGCAGGGAGGACGTGCAGCAGCGACTGGCCGACATGGTGGAGATCATGCGGCACGCGCTCGGCCAGGGCGACTCGATCACGTTCTCGCGCGCCGACGCGGAGTTCCACTCGCTGCTCATCCAGCTCGCGGGCAACAGGATGCTCGAGCACCTCTCCGGCATCGTGTCCGCCGCCCTGCACGTCTCCGGCGGTCCCGTCATCGGCTGCGACCGTCCGAACGAGGCGGTCGTCGTGCACCACGCGCGCATCGTCGACGCGCTCGCCGCGGGCGACGGCGCGGGCGCCGAGGCGGCCATGCGGCAGCTGCTCATCGTCCACCCCGAGGTGGAGCGCGTGGTGCCGGCTCCCCGCGAGCACTGACCGCGCCAGGGGCGCGGCAGGGCGAGGGAGGGCGAACCATGTGTCGCCGGACGGTGCCGCATGTGCGACGTGGGTACGGAGCATGTGTAGGAGGGCGCCATCCGGCGACTCGAGGCGTAGGCGGAAGGCCCGTTCTCCTCTAGGAGATCCGTTTCTTCGAGGTCGTTATGTGCCCGGACGAGTTCAGCCGCATGGCCTGTTCTGTCCGTATCGGTCAGTCTTTGACCGATAACGTGGTGTGACTCGGGCCACGCAGATTGGGCGTAACGCTCTTCGGGGCAGCGCGATGACCTAAGAGGTGACAGCCGAGGAGGGAATACAGCAGCCGCTTGTGGCGCTGTCCATCTCCCAGGCTCCTGCCCGCGCCGTCGGCCCATCCCCAAGCCGGCGGTCGTCGGCTCCGGTCCACACAGGACGGGGCCGGAAGCCGTTTTCCAACGTTCCGAGAGGTTGTTCGTGTCGGCCAGCACATCCCGTACGCTCCCGCCGGAGATCGCCGAATCCGTCTCTGTCATGGCGCTCATTGAGCGGGGAAAGGCTGATGGCCAGATCGCCGGCGACGACGTGCGCCGTGCCTTCGAAGCCGACCAGATTCCGGCCACTCAGTGGAAGAACGTTCTGCGCAGCCTCAACCAGATCCTCGAGGAAGAGGGTGTGACGCTGATGGTCAGTGCCGCTGAGCCCAAGCGTCCCCGAAAGAGCAGCGTCGCAGCCAAGAGTCCGGTCAAGCGCACCGCGACCAAGACCGTCGCGGCCAAGACGGTCACCGCCAAGCAGGTCGCCGCCACCGCCACTCCCGAGCCGCCGGCCGTCGAGGCCGTCGACGAAGAGGCCGAGTCGGCCAAGAAGGCTGTGGCGAAGAAGGCGCCGGCCAAGAAGGCCGCTGCCAAGAAGACGGTCGCCAAGAAGGCTGCCGCGAAGAAGACCGCCACCAAGAAGGACGACGACCTTCTTGAGGACGAGGCGACCGAGGAGACCACCCCCGCCGCCGGTAAGGCCGGCGAGGGCGAGCCTGCCGAGGAGAAGGAGGGGCAGGGCTTTGTCCTGTCCGACGACGACGAGGACGACGCGCCGGCCCAGCAGGTCGCCGCCGCCGGTGCCACCGCCGACCCGGTCAAGGACTACCTGAAGCAGATCGGCAAGGTCCCGCTGCTCAACGCGGAGCAGGAGGTCGAGCTCGCCAAGCGCATCGAGGCCGGCCTGTTCGCGGAGGACAAGCTGGCCAACGCCGACAAGCTCGCTCCCAAGCTCAAGCGCGAGCTGGAGATCATCGCCGAGGACGGCCGCCGCGCCAAGAACCACCTCCTGGAGGCCAACCTCCGCCTGGTGGTCTCCCTGGCCAAGCGCTACACCGGTCGCGGCATGCTCTTCCTGGACCTCATCCAGGAGGGCAACCTCGGTCTGATCCGTGCGGTCGAGAAGTTCGACTACACCAAGGGCTACAAGTTCTCGACGTACGCCACCTGGTGGATCCGTCAGGCGATCACCCGCGCCATGGCCGACCAGGCCCGCACCATCCGTATCCCGGTGCACATGGTCGAGGTCATCAACAAGCTCGCGCGCGTGCAGCGCCAGATGCTCCAGGACCTGGGCCGCGAGCCCACCCCGGAGGAGCTGGCCAAGGAGCTCGACATGACCCCTGAAAAGGTCATCGAGGTCCAGAAGTACGGTCGTGAGCCGATCTCCCTGCACACCCCCCTGGGCGAGGACGGCGACAGCGAGTTCGGTGACCTCATCGAGGACTCCGAGGCCGTCGTACCGGCCGACGCCGTCAGCTTCACACTCCTCCAGGAGCAGCTGCACTCCGTGCTCGACACCCTGTCCGAGCGTGAGGCGGGCGTCGTCTCCATGCGCTTCGGTCTCACCGACGGTCAGCCGAAGACCCTCGACGAGATCGGCAAGGTCTACGGCGTGACGCGTGAGCGCATCCGCCAGATCGAGTCCAAGACGATGTCGAAGCTGCGCCACCCGTCGCGCTCGCAGGTCCTGCGGGACTACCTCGACTAGCCACAGGCGCTGTACGGCCCTCAGAAGGCCCGGCACATTCCCGCTCGCGGGAATTGTGCCGGGCCTTCGTCGTCGGCTGTGGGCGGATCCTCGCAGTGCGCGGCGTGTCGCACTGAATGACTCTGGGTGTGCCGTTGCAACCCTGAGTGAGGAGACCGTATGCGTCGCTCTTTCACGAGAGTGCTGACCGCCCCACTGGCCGCGGCGGCGGTGCTGCCGTTGGCTTGTCCCCAGCCAGCGGCCGCCGACGAGGGAATTGTCGGAGGCCGTCAGGTCGACGCGGCCAAGAGTCCCTGGACCGTGGCGCTCGCAAGCCGTGACCGGTTCGGCGGTACCCGCGCGGGTCAGTTCTGCGGGGGAGTGGTCGTCGGACGGTCGACGGTCCTCACCGCGGCGCACTGCCTGAGCGAGGACGTACTCGGGGTGCCGCGCGATCAGGTGCGGGACCTCAAGGTGATCTCCGGCCGCGGCGATCTCGAGACGTCCGACGGTGACGAGCTGTCCGTGCGCAGTGAACGAATCAATCCGGCGTACGACAGCCGGACGAACGCCGGCGATGTGGCGGTCCTCACACTCGCCACGCGGCTACCCGAGGGATACGTGCTGCCGATGGCGCACGACGGTGACTCGGCGTACAAGGCCGGCACCGGCGCGTCCGTCTACGGGTGGGGCGACACGACGGGAGCGGGCGACTACGCCCATACGCTGCATGCCGCGAAGGTGCGTGTGCTCGCCGACGCCGAGTGCAAGCGGGCGTATCCGCCGGGCGGCACGGACGGGACGTACAAACCCTCGTCGATGCTCTGCGCGGGCGAGTCCGCCGGTGGCAAGGACGCCTGCCAGGGAGACAGCGGCGGGCCGCTGGTCGCCAAGGGCAAGCTGATCGGTCTTGTGTCGTGGGGGAGTGGGTGCGGGCGCGCGGGCAGCCCGGGTGTCTACACCCGCGCCTCGGAGGCGCTGCGGGTCCTGCAGGGGCGCGCCTGACACGACGTATGGATACGAGGACGGGCGGCTGCCCCTGGGGTCAGGGGCGGCCGCCCGATCACCGGCCTGATGCCGGAGCTGGCTCGTCGTGTGTGCGAGGCGTCAGCGTTCCTCGGTCTCGGCGCTTGCCGGATCGGCGGTGAGCCGCTCCGTCTCGTCCTGTATCTCAGCGGCGATCTTCTTGAGTTCCGGCTCGAACTTGCGACCGTGGTGGGCGCAGAAGAGCAGTTCACCACCGCTGATCAGAACGACGCGCAGATATGCCTGGGCGCCGCAACGGTCACAGCGGTCAGCGGCCGTCAGGGGGGTCGCGGGGGTCAGAACAGTAGTCACGTCGCCTCTTCTCTAGCTCGACGAGCTGTCGTACCAGGGTCAACATCCAACCAGGCCGAAAACGTTCCCGCTCGCGGCTTTTCCTCGAAAAATTTCTCCGAGGCCGGCTGTCTGTCGCCGGGTGGCGGCGAATGTGCCGTATTGCGTCTCTAACGTCTTACGGGTTCGCGCGTTCTGTCAGGTCGGTCCTCCCCCGGCTGGTTGCCGGTTTGTTCATGAGGACGTGCCCGGAGCCTAAATGGTTCATGCCTGGAAGGGAACGTGATGTGGGCGTCACTCCATCGAGGGATCGAACATTCATACGACCCTGGACTAGTCTGGGCTGAGGTGAGGGTGGCGTGACAAAGGCTCTACCAGGCCTCGGTACCCTCTGAACGGCGACCGACGCCGGCCCTTCATTCGTGAGGGGCCCATCTGAAATTCAGCGAGGAGCGAACCGCGTGACCGCCGATACGTCCGTGCCGTCCACAGCGCTGCTGACCGGAGCAGACCGGGACGGTTCCAACTACACCGCGCGGCACCTGCTCGTCCTTGAGGGGCTCGAAGCCGTACGCAAGCGTCCGGGCATGTACATCGGCTCGACCGACAGCCGCGGTTTGATGCACTGCCTCTGGGAGATCATCGACAACTCCGTCGACGAGGCCCTCGGTGGCTACTGCGACCGCATCGAGGTGATCCTGCACGACGACGCCTCCGTAGAGGTGAGGGACAACGGCCGCGGCATCCCCGTGGACGTCGAGCCCAAGACAGGCCTCTCCGGGGTCGAGGTCGTCATGACCAAGCTCCACGCGGGCGGCAAGTTCGGAGGCGGCGCATACGCGGCCTCCGGCGGTCTGCACGGCGTGGGCGCCTCCGTGGTGAACGCGCTGTCGGCGCGCCTCGACGTCGAAGTGGATCTCGGCGGGCACACGCACGCCATCAGCTTCCGGCGGGGCGTCCCTGGCGCCTTCGCCAAGCCTGGACCCGACGCGTCGTTCGACCCCTCGGCACGACTGAGCAAGGTCAAGAAGGTCCCGAAGGCACGCCGGGGGACCCGCGTCCGCTACTGGGCGGATCGCCAGATCTTCCTGAAGGACGCCAAGCTCTCCCTCGGGGATCTGCACCAGCGCGCACGGCAGACCGCCTTCCTGGTGCCAGGGCTGACCATCGTCGTCCGTGACGAGTTCGGTCTCGGCGAGGGCGGCAGCAAGGGCGAGGAATCCTTCCGTTTCGACGGCGGCATCAGTGAGTTCTGCGAGTACCTGGCGCAGGACAGGCCGGTCTGCGACGTCCTCCGCTTCACCGGGCAGGGCACCTTCAAGGAGACCGTCCCCGTGCTCGACGAGCACGGCCAGATGACGCCGACCGAGGTCCAGCGCGAGCTCGCTGTCGACATCGCGCTGCGCTGGGGCACCGGGTACGACGCGAGCATCAAGTCGTTCGTGAACATCATCGCCACGCCCAAGGGCGGTACTCATGTGGCGGGCTTCGAGCGCTCGCTCACGAAGACGATGAACGAGGTGCTGCGCGCCCAGAAGGTGCTGCGCGTGGCCGAGGACGACGTCGTCAAGGACGACGCCCTGGAGGGCCTTACGGCCGTCGTCACGGTGCGTCTGGCCGAGCCGCAGTTCGAGGGCCAGACCAAGGAGGTCCTCGGTACCTCCGCGGCCAACAGGATCGTCGCGAATGTCGTGGCCACGGAGCTCAAGGCGTTCCTGTCGTCCACCAAGCGCGATGCCAAGTCGCAGGCCCGCGCCGTCATGGAGAAGGCCGTCGCCGCGGCCCGTACCCGCATCGCCGCGCGTCAGCACAAGGACGCGCAACGCCGTAAGACGGCTCTGGAGTCCTCGTCCCTCCCCGCCAAGCTCGCGGACTGCCGCAGCGACGACGTGGAGCGCAGCGAGCTGTTCATCGTCGAGGGCGACTCCGCGCTCGGCACTGCCAAGCTCGCCCGGAACTCCGAGTTCCAGGCCCTGCTGCCGATCCGCGGCAAGATCCTCAACGTTCAGAAGTCGTCCGTGACGGACATGCTGAAGAACGTGGAGTGCGGCGCCATCATCCAGGTCATAGGAGCTGGGTCCGGTCGGACCTTCGACATCGACGCGGCGCGCTACGGCAAGATCATCCTGCTCGTCGACGCCGACGTCGACGGCGCGCACATCCGTACGCTGCTGCTGACGCTGTTCCAGCGCTACATGCGGCCGATGATCGAGGCCGGCCGTGTCTTCGCCGCCGTACCGCCCCTGCACCGCATCGAGCTGGTCCAGCCGAAGAAGGGCCAGGACAAGTACATCTACACGTACTCGGACCGGGAACTGCGCGAGACGCTGCTCGAGCTCCAGCGCAAGAATGTGCGGTACAAGGACTCGATCCAGCGGTACAAGGGTCTCGGCGAGATGGACGCCGACCAGCTCGCGGAGACCACGATGGACCCGCGCTACCGCACGCTGCGCCGGATCAACATCGGCGAGCTTGAGGCGGCGGAGCATGTCTTCGACCTGCTGATGGGCAATGACGTGGCGCCCCGCAAGGAGTTCATCAGCAGCTCCGCCTCGACCCTCGACCGGTCGCGCATCGACATGTAGCTGTGGCGACGATGAGGCCGGGGGACGTGCCGAGCGCGCTCCCCACCACGCAGTCCACATCATGCGGCTCCACCCACGGGTGGAGCCGCATGATCCACCCGTGGTCCACCCCGGGTCCGATCTCCTGACCTGCCGGTTTCCGTAGCGTCGAAGGCGTTGAACCACTTCGCTCCCGACCGCTCCACGGAGGCAGTCATGTCCGGGCTCCCCACCGTCTTGGTGATTGTCGCCGTCGTCGCACTCGTCCTGGTGCGCCAGTTCAAGACGGAGCGCCTGTCCGGCGACCGGAAGTGGTGGCTCCTGCCTGCGATCCTCGCGGTCCTCGCGGTGAAGGACGGCGGGGTGACGGATCCCCACCATGTGACGGGTTCAGCCGTGCTGCTTGCCGTCGAGATACTGGTGAGCGTGGGCATAGGTGTCGGGTGGGCGTTCACGACCCGCGTCTGGACGGACGAGCACGGCGACGTGTGGACCAAGGGCACCGTCGCGACGGCAGGTGCCTGGCTCGGTGGGGTCGCGGCCCGCGCGTGCGTGGCCGGCATCGGTCTGGCGCTGGGCATCCATCTCGGCAGCTCCGGCCTGATGCTCGGCTTCGCCGTCTCGCTCCTGGTCCGCTCGGGCCTGCTGATGCTGCGGGCCGACCGGGAGCGCTCGGCGTACGTTGGTCCTGTCGCCCAGCCGGCGTGGGAGGACCGTAGGTGATCCGCGGAAACTGGACGAAATGGCCCTCCCGGGAGGCGCTCTCCCGCGAGGGCGTCACCCGTGCCAGAGTCATGCTCACCCGCGCGGTGCGGGTGGTCGTGGTCGTGGTCCTGGTGTGGACCGCCGTCACGCAGCGCGACGTCAGCGAATGGGCGCTGATCCTCGCCCCCGTGCTGCTGATCGTTTGCGCGGTGGCAGCGTGGGCCTTCTTCCGCACCACGCTCGACCACCGACTGTGGCCCTCTCTCGGGCTGCTGGCGTTTCTGGTGGCGGTCGCCGTGCTGGCTCAGTGGGCCGGATTCATCGGGCCGGCCATCGTGCTGTGGTGCGGCTGCGCGGTCTCGGCGCTGGAGCGGCTGCCCCTGGCCGCGTGCGTGCCCGCCACCGTGGTGGCACTCACCGGGTTCGCGGTGGTCAACAATGACGCCTGGCTGACCACCGCCGCCGTCGCTGTCGGCCTCTGCCTCTCCGGGTACGTGCTGCGTCTGGACGCGGAGGCGCGGGGAAGTACGCAGCGGGCCCTGGAGCAGGAGCGTGCCGCGCGTACCGCCGAGGCCGAGTCGGCGGCGCTCGCCGAGCGGTCGCGCATCGCACGCGAGATCCACGACGTCCTCGCACACAGCCTCTCCGCCCAACTCGTGCATCTGGAGGCGGCCCGGCTCCTCATCGAGCGCGGTGCGGACCGGGACCAGATCCTCGAGCGCGTCGTGGCGGCGCGCGGCATGGCCCGGGACGGACTCGACGAGACCCGGCACGCCCTGTCCGCGCTGAGGGGCGAGACGACACCGCTGGAGGACTTCCTACGGGAGCTGGTCGCGGCCTCGGACGGGGCGGCGCTCACGGTGGAAGGCGGGCGCCGGCCGCTGCCCGTCGAGGCGTCCCAGACCGTGCGCAGGGTCGCGCAGGAGGCGCTGACGAACGTCCGCAAACACGCGCCGGGCGCGAAGACGGACATCCGGCTGGAGTACTGGCCGGGCGAAGTGGCCCTGGAAGTACGGGATTCGGGAGCTTCCCGGCCTCACGAGGAGCTCACTGTCAGTGGTGGCGGTTACGGTCTGTTGGGGATGAAGGAGCGTGCCGAGTTGTTGGGTGGCACGCTCGAGGCGGGGCCGTACGAGGAGGGTTTCGTGGTCAAGTTGAAGGTTCCCGTATGAGCGGAGCAGAGGCGGGGGAGCGCGCGGGGAAGCCACCGGCCCGCGTGCTGGTGGTAGATGACCAGACGGTGGTGCGTGAAGGCATCGTGATGCTGCTCGGACTGCTGCCCGGCATCGAGGTCGTCGGCTCCGGGGGAGACGGTGAAGAGGCGGTCGCGCTCGTGGCCGAACTGTCCCCGGACGTCGTTCTGATGGACCTTCGTATGCCGCGCTGCGACGGTGCGGAGGCGACCAGACGGATCCGGCAGGAGTACCCGGGCACCCAGGTCGTCATCCTGACCACGTACGCCGATGACGAGTCGCTCTTTCCGGCCCTCAGGGCGGGAGCGCGCGGCTATCTCACGAAGGATGCCGACGGGGACGAGATCGTCCGGGCGGTGGAGGGCGTGCTGTCCGGTGACGCGGGCCTCTCGCCGCAGATTCAGCGGCGGCTCCTGGAGAGACTGTCGCAGCCCGAGACCACCGTGCCGGTTCCCATAGAGCCACCCGACGGCCTC
This sequence comes from Streptomyces sp. NPDC002790, assembly GCF_040295505.1. Classification (NCBI taxonomy): domain Bacteria; kingdom Bacillati; phylum Actinomycetota; class Actinomycetes; order Kitasatosporales; family Streptomycetaceae; genus Streptomyces; species Streptomyces sp. NPDC002790. Next base: position 101,471 of record NZ_JBEOVM010000011.1, read on the forward strand.
ACGGCGCGGGAGGCCGAGGTCCTGGTGCTGATCGCCGACGGTCTGACGAACCAGGAGATCGCCCGGGCGCTGCATGTCTCCACGGCCACGGTGAAGACCCACATCAACAACCTGTTCGCGAAGACCGGACTCAAGGACCGTGCCCAGGCTGTCCGTTACGCGTATCGACACGGACTCGCGAAGCCGCCGGGGGCGCCCATCACCTAGCCCATCACCTAATGGGGTGAAGGGGCTGCGGAGAGCGTCCGGGATCTTCCCGATCTGTCCATCCTTGGTCCGCGGCCGCAGTGGGCCGCGGACAAGGAGAGTTCGGTGGACAAGCACGACGGGCGCGCGGCCGCGCGGCCCAGGGCCGTTGCCACGAGGGGCAGCGGCGATCCCTGGTACGGCGAGCCGGACTCGGAATGGGGTGATTGGCGCGGCCCGGGCGTGCAAGTGGCTGCTGTGCCTGCCCCGGCCGTACCGTCCGAGCGGAGCGCGGCGGGGGTCTACCTGGAGGTGCAGCGCAGCGCGGCGTTTCAGGAGGTGCGCAGGCGCTACCGGCGATTCGTCGTCCCGGCCACCGCGCTCTTCTTCGCCTGGTACGTCGCGTACGTCGTGACCGCCACGACGGCGCCCGGCCTGATGGCCCAACCGGTCGCGGGCGTCGTGAACGTGGCGATGGTGGCAGGCCTCGGGCAGTTCGCCAGTACGTTCCTGCTGACGTGGCTGTACGCGCGCCATGCGCGGCTGCGCCGCGATCGCGCCGCACTCGAACTGCGCTGGGACACACAGGAGATGACGCGCGGCATCGTCGAGCAAGCGCGCGTGAACGGTACTGCGCCTGGCGAGGGTGGCCGACTGTGACCGGGGCGCACCAGACTCTGGCGCTGGTCCTGTTCAGCGCGTTCGTGGCGGTCACGCTCGCCATCACGACCTGGGCGAGCCGCAAGCGACACGGTTCGGCGGAGGAGTTCTACGCGGGCGGCCGGCTGTTCTCGCCCATGGAGAACGGATTCGCCATCGCGGGTGACTACATGTCGGCCGCGTCCTTCCTCGGTATCTCCGGTCTGATCGCACTGTTCGGCTACGACGGGCTGCTGTACTCGGTCGGCTTCCTTGTGGCCTGGCTCGTGGTCCTCTTCCTCGTGGCCGAACTGGTGCGCAACTGCGGCCGGTTCACGCTCGCCGACGTCGTCGCGGCCCGGATGCGGGAGCGGCCGGTGCGCATCGCCGCGGGAACTTCCTCGGTCACCGTGTCCGTTCTCTATCTGGTGGCGCAGATGGTGGGTGCGGGAAGTCTGGTCGCGCTGCTGCTGGGGAAGGCGAGTGGCGCCGCGCAGGCCTGGACCGTCGTCGGCGTGGGCGCGCTCATGGTCATCTACGTGTCGATGGGAGGGATGCGGGCCACCACGTGGATCCAGATCGTGAAGGCCGTCCTGCTCATGGGCGGGGCGATCGTCCTGACGGTGCTCGTCCTGGCGCGCTTCCACGGCGACTTCGACCAGCTGCTGCGCACCGCCGCGGCGCGCAGCGGGCACGGATCGGACTTCCTCGTGCCCGGTCTGAAGTACGGCGGGAGCTGGACCGCTCGCTTCGACTTCATCAGCTTGGGCCTCGCGCTCGTGCTCGGCACGGCGGGTCTGCCGCACATCCTGTCGCGCTTCTACACCGTGCCGACCGCGCGGGCCGCGCGCCGCTCGGTCGTGTGGTCCATCGGGCTCATCGGCAGCTTCTACCTGATGACGATCGTGCTCGGGTTCGGTGCCGCGGCTCTCGTGGGCCCCCAGGCCGTACGGGGCTCGAATGCCGCGGGGAACACGGCGGTACCGCTGCTCGCCCTCGACCTGGGCGGCGGCGCGGACTCCACGGGTGGCACGGTGCTGTTCGCGATCGTCGCCGCGGTCGCCTTCGCCACCATCCTCGCCGTCGTCGCCGGGATCACGCTGGCATCCTCGGCCTCCGTGGCGCACGACCTGTACGCCTCACTCCGTAACGGCGGCCCCGACGGAAGGCCCGGTGGCAGGCAGTGGAGCGAGGTCGCGGTGGCGCGGATCGCCGCGGCCGGTGTCGGCGTGGTCGCGATCGGCCTCGGGCTGCTCGCGCGGGACCTGAACGTGGCGTTCCTGGTCGGGCTCGCGTTCGCGGTCGCCGCGTCGGCCAATCTGCCCGTGCTGCTCTACTCGCTGTTCTGGCGGGGCTTCACCACGCGGGGCGCTGTGTGGTCGGTGTACGGCGGCCTGGTGCCCGCGTTGGTGCTCGTGGTGCTGTCCCCGGTGGTTTCCGGGAGCCCCACGTCGCTGTTCCCCGGCGTGGACTTCCAGTACTTCCCGCTGGAGAACCCCGGGCTCGTCTCGATTCCGCTCGGCTTCCTCGCGGGCTGGCTGGGCACCGTGACCTCCCCCGAGGAGCCGGACGATGCCAAGCACGCGGAGACCGAAGTGCGGGCGCTGACGGGCGCGGGGGCGGTCTGAGGGGCCCCCTGGGGAGTCAGCGGCTGGCGGCCCACTCGTAGCGGTGCTCGGGCCGCCCGGTGTCGCCGTACTTGAGGCTCAGCCGTACCCGCCCGGTCCGCTCCAGGAGCTTGAGGTAGCGCTGGGCGGTCTGCCGGCTCAGCCCGGTGGCATCAGCCAACTCCTGTGCCGAGAGGGGGCCTTCAGCGGTCATCATGGCCCGGCGGACCAGCTCGGCGGTGGTGGGCGAGTGCCCCTTCGGCAGTTCGGGCGCGGGCCCGGCGGAGAGCGCGCCGAAGATCTGGTCGACCTCCGCCTGCTCCGCCTCGCCGCCGCCATCGAGGGTGCGCCGCAGCCGCGCGTACGCCTCCAACTTGCCCCGCAGCCCCGCGAACGAGAACGGCTTGACCAGGTACTGCAGCGCCCCGTGACGCATCGCGGCCTGTACGGTCCCCACGTCGCGCGCCGCGGTCACCATGATCACGTCGATCTGGTGGCCGCGTTCGCGGACCGTCCGCGCGAGTGTCAGGCCCGTCCGGTCCGGCAGATAGTGGTCGAGCAGCACCAGATCGACATGGAGCTCCTCGATCCGGTCGAGTGCCTCCGCCGCACTGTGTGCGGTCGCCACGACACGGAAGCCGGGAACCTTCGCCACATAGGCGGCGTTGACGTCGGCCACGCGGACGTCGTCGTCCACGACCAGTACGTCGATCATCGGGCCTCCTCGGTCACATCCGGCACGTCCAGCACGTCCACGGTGAGAGCCTCCGGCAGGACGACGACGAATTCGGCGCCCCCCAGCGGCGACCGGGTCACCTCGGCGGCGCCGCCCTGCCGCTCGGCGAACCTGCGCACCAGGGCGAGCCCGATGCCGCGCTTGCCGTGGGCCGGTGGCTCCTTGGTGGACCAGCCTTCCACGAAGACGCTCTCCCGCTGGTCGGCGGGGACGCCAGGACCCGAATCGCGTACCCGTAGGACCGCACTACGGCCCTCGGCCCGCAGGACCACCTCCACGCGCGCGTGCTGACCCGAACCGGAGGCCGCGTCCATGGCGTTGTCCACCAGGTTGCCGACGATCGTGACGAGGCCGCGCGGGTCGACGAGGCGGTCCGGCAGCCAGGTGTCCCCGGAGATGCCGAACGCGACACCACGCTCCGCGGCCACGGTCGCCTTGCCCACCAGCAGGGCGGAGAGCAGTGGGTCCTCGATCCGCTCGGTGATCTGTTCCGCGGTCACCCGGCGCGACCCCGCCACCTCGCCGACGAAGTCCACGGCCTCCTCGTACATCTCCAGTTCCAGAAGGCCCAACAACGTATGCATGCGGTTCGCGTGTTCGTGGTCCTGCGCGCGCAGGGCGTCGATCAGGCCGCGGGTGGAGTCGAGTTCGCGGCCCAGCTGCTCCAGCTCGGTGCGGTCGCGCAGGGTGGCGACCGCGCCCCCGTCGTCGGTGGGCATCCGGTTCGCGACCAGGACGCGCTGCCCGCGGACGGTGAGCAGGTCGGTCCCGGAGACGTGCCCCGCGAGCACATCCGTCGTACGCCCCGCCCCCAGCGCCTCGTCCAGCGGCTGTCCGATCACCTTCGGGTCCACGCCGAGCAGCCGCTGCGCCTCGTCGTTGAGCAGGCGTATCCGCCCGCCACGGTCCAACGCCACGACCCCCTCGCGAATACCGTGCAGCATGGCCTCACGCTCGGCCAGCAGTGCAGAGATGTCCGAAAAGGCCAGGTCACGGGTCTGCCGCTGGACCCGCCGCGAGATCAGATACGCGGCGAGCGCCCCGACGGCCAGGGCTCCTCCCGCGTACGCGAACAGCCCCGGGATGGCGTGGATGAGGCGCGCGCGGACGCTGTCGTACTCGATGCCGACCGAGACGGCGCCCACGATGGCCCCGTCCGGGGCCTTGAGGGGGACTTTGCCGCGCGCGGAGCGGCCGAGCGTCCCGTCGTCGATCTCCATGACCGCGCGGCCCGCCAGCGCCTCGCTGGGGTCCGTCGACACGACGTGCCCGATCCGGGTGCGATCGGTGTGCGACCAGCGCACGCCCTCCCGGTTCAGAATCACGACGTACTCGGCGCCACTGGCCCGGCGGATCCGCTCCGCCGCGGCTTGCACGGGACCGTCCGGGCTCGGCCGCGAGGAACGCAGCTCCTCGGCGATCCGAGGCTCCGCCGCCGTGGTCTGCGCGATGGCCAGAGCCCGGCGCATCGCCTGGTCGTCGAGCTGGTCGCTCAGTGGCGCCAGGAACAGCCCCGTCGCCAGCACCGCCACCCCCGCGGCGATCGCCACCTGCATCAGCAGCACCTGGGCGAACACCCGTTTAGGGAGGCCGAAGCGCAGCCGACGGGCAGGAGAAGTGGAGCTCATGGCTCAGAACGGTACGGGCCCGTCGGCCCTGGTCGAAGACCTTGTGGCGCGGATCTCCTCCGCCGCTTCCGACCGGGGCGGGGAGGAGGCACTGCGAGGTGAGAGGCGCGACGAAGGCCCGGCGGGCGCTGCTGCCGGGCCTCGGATGCTGTCCTGACGGAATCCGCCTACGGTCGTCAGTTGTCCGGGATGTCCCCCTTGGCGCGTACGAGCGTCTCCCGGTTCACGATGACGATGCGCTCGTAGTCGGCGACCCCGGCGTCCGAGGGGAGTTCACGTCTGAGGTCCGCGGTGGCCTCTGTCCCGATCACGGCGAAGTTCCCATCGCTGAGTTCGAAGACATCGGGGCAGGTGGCGCCGGAGCTGCTTCCGCGTGCGCTCGGGGGCACCCCGATGCGGCGTACGATCTTCAAGGGAACCGGATTCCTTCTCGGGGCGACGTTACGTCGCCACATTAGTGCGTCGCATGGGGCCTGCGGACACCGATTCGCCTTTCGCCAGGGGGAGTTGCCGTGCAACTTCACCGCTTCGGGGGAATCCCGTCAGTCCAACGGTGGCTCGCCGACGACCCACCACTCCTCCGTGTCCGCGGCGGCCTCGATCTCGTGGAACAGGGCCTCTGCCATGCGGCCGATCTCTGCCTCGCTGGACGAAGGGTCCAGGGAGGCGCGGTGGGGGCGCGTGGCCTCCCAGTACTCGCGCATGTGTGGGCTCTGGAACAGCTCCCGAAGGATGCCGAACAGTTCGCGCTGGTCGTGCAGGCCGGACTCGTAATTGTGGAAGGCGTTGATGTACCAGAGGTTGGCGTACATGTACTGACGCCGCTTCTGTGGAGTGAGGTCCAGGCCGTAGTTGTCGATCACGACCGCGAGGGCCGGGTCGTCGATCGCCTTGCTCAGCAACTCCCAGTGCATGCGCTGCTGATGTGCGCGGGCCAGGCGGCGGCGCTCCTGCGAGGCCGACTTCGTGCCCGGTCCGAAGCGATGCCACAGATGTGTCGCGGTGCCACCCGCGAGTCCGCCCACGGCAGCGGCGACTACCGTCCGGCACATTCCTTGGCTCTGTGTGGTCATGTCAACCCCCGATTCAGGCGACCGTGCGCCGGTCGTCGGATGCGGGGCGACGGAGACGGAGACCGGCGGCGGTGGGCGGCGCGCTTGCCGACTCCCAGGATGCCGGGCGGCTCTGACCGGCGGGGAGGCGGAGAGGAGGCGCACGGGTGGATGCTCAGTTCGCGAAAACCGGCGCCATGTCAAACGTGTGCCCAGCGCGCGCCGTTAGCAATCGTTCACTTCGCGGCCTTTCCGCCCGCTCGTATCCTGGGGCGGCATTCATTCTTCGTACGAGAGCCGGACCCTGAACCGGCGTGCGCTGCGGCGCGTGCCGCGGCGTGCGGGTCGGTGTGAGAGAGGTCGAGTTGAGCAAGGCCAGCCCGCAGCAGATCCCCGTCGTCGTCCTTGCCGGCTTTCTGGGGTCGGGGAAGACCACGTTGCTCAATCATCTGCTGCACCGCAGCGGGGGCACCCGGATCGGGGCGATCGTCAATGACTTCGGGGCCATCGAGATCGACGCGATGGCTGTCGCCGGGCAGCTGGGCGACTCGACGGTCGCGCTCGGCAACGGATGTCTGTGTTGCGCGGTGGATGCCAGTGAACTTGACGTGTATCTCGATAAGTTGACTCGGCCCGTCAATGACATGCACGCCATTGACGTCATCGTGATCGAGGCGAGTGGCATCGCGGAGCCTCAAGAACTCGTGCGTATGGTGCTGGCCAGTGACAACCCGCGGATCGTGTACGGAGGGTTGATCGAGGTCGTCGACACCGCCGAGTTCGACGCCACCCGCGAGAAGCACCCCGAGGTGGACCGGCACCTGGGGATCGCGGACCTGGTCGTGGTGAACAAGGGCGACCGCGTCGGCCCGGACGACCGTGAGCGGGTCCTGGGCGCCGTGCGGGCCGCGGCCGGCCGGGCCGCCGTGGTGTCCGCGTCGTACGGGCGCATCGACCCGGCGCTGCTCTTCGACTGCCGCCCCACCGAGGAGCGGATCGGGCAGCTGTCCTTCGATGATCTGCACAGGCATGACGATCATGGCGACCGTGACAGTTGCGGGGTGCACGGCGGGCATCTGCACGCCGCCTACGACAGCGTCGCGTTCACCTCCGAAGTGCCTATGGACCCCCGACGACTGATCGCGTTCCTCGACGGCAGGCCCGAGGGTCTCTACCGCATCAAGGGATATGTCGACTTCGGTGCGGGCGACACGGGTAACCGGTACGCCGTGCATGCCGTGGGGCGCTTTCTGCGGTTCTACCCGGAGCCGTGGCCGAGCGGCGAGGAACGCCTCACACAGCTCGTGCTGATCGGATCCGGCATCGACGCGACCGCCCTCGGCAAGCAGCTGGATGCCGCAAAGGGTGCCGCCACGAGCGACGCCCCACATGCCGCCGACGAGCAGGCCATGTGGGGCGTTCTCCGCTACGTGCAGGACAAGGGCGAGGCGGAGGAAGTCGCGGACTACGCGCCCTAGACCAGTCCCGGCCCTAGACCGGCCCCGCCGTCGCCGCCACCGTCTTCGGCAGGGACAAGCCCGAACCGTCGCGGCGCGGGTCCATCTCGGGCAGCTCCGCCGGCGTGCCGTTCTTCTGCGCCGCACGCGCGGGTGCCGGTCCTGCCCAGGCCAGGCTCAGACAGTCCTCGCCCTTCAGGAAGCGCTGGCAGCGGACGCCACCCGTGGCACGCCCCTTCCTCGGGTACTGGTCGAACGGTGTGAGCTTGGCCGTCGTCTGCACCGAGTCGTCCAGCGTGCCGCGCGAGCCGGCCACGGTGAACACCACCGCGTCGACTGCCGGGTCGACCGCCGTGAACGAGATGACCTTTGCGCCCGTCGCGAGCTTCACGCCGGACATGCCGCCCGCCGCGCGGCCCTGTGGGCGCACGATGGAGGCCTGGAAGCGCAGCAGTTGTGCGTCGTCCGTGATGAACACCAGGTCTTCCTCACCGGTGCGCAACTCCGCGGCGCCGACGATGCGGTCACCCTCCTTGAGGGTGATGACCTCCAGTTCCTCCTTGTTGGACGGATAGTCGGGCACCACGCGCTTCACGATTCCCTGTTCGGTGCCGACCGCCAGTCCGGGCGAGGACTCGTCCAGGGTCATGAGACACACGACCGTCTCGTCCGCCTCCAGGGAGGAGAGGAACTCGGCGACCGGGGCGCCTCCGGAGAGGTTCGGCGCGGCGGCCGAGTCCGGGAGCTGTGGCAGGTCGACCACGTTCAGGCGCAGCAGGCGCCCTTCGGATGTGACGACGCCGATCTCACCGCGAGCCGTCGCGGGGATCGAGGAGACGATCACGTCGTGCTTCGTGCGCTTGGTGTCTTCAGCTTCGGTGAAGGGATCGCCGTTCGCCGTACGAGCAAGGAGCCCGGTCGAGGAGAGCAGTACACGGCACGGGTCGTCGGCGACCTGGAGCGGAACCGCCGACACCGGGGCGCCCGCCGACTCCAGGAGCACCGTGCGCCGGTCGTCGCCGAACTTCTTCGCCACGGCGGCCAGTTCGGAGGAGACCAGCTTGCGCAGCTCGGAGTCGGAGTCGAGGATGCCGGTCAGCTCGTCGATCTCGCCGTTGAGCTTGTCGCGCTCCGCGTCCAGCTCGATGCGGTCGAACTTGGTGAGGCGGCGCAGCGGCGTGTCCAGGATGTACTGCGTCTGGATCTCGCTCAGCGAGAAGCGCTCGATCAGGCGTTCCTTGGCCTGCGCGCTGTTGTCGCTGTCCCGGATGATGCGGATGACCTCGTCGATGTCCACCAGGGCGACGAGGAGGCCCTCCACCAGGTGGAGCCGGTCCTGCTTCTTGCTGCGGCGGAACTCGCTGCGGCGGCGCACCACGTCGAAGCGGTGGTCCAGGTAGACCTCGAGGAGTTCCTTGAGGCCGAGGGTGAGCGGCTGGCCGTCCACCAGCGCCACGTTGTTGATGCCGAAGGACTCCTCCATGGCCGTCAGCTTGAAGAGCTGCTCCAGGACGGCTTCCGGCACGAAGCCGTTCTTGATCTCGATGACCAGGCGCAGGCCGTGCTCGCGGTCCGTGAGGTCCTTCACGTCGGCGATGCCCTGGAGCTTCTTGGAACCGACCAGTTCCTTGATCTTCGTGATGACCTTCTCGGGGCCGACCGCGAAGGGCAGCTCGGTGACGACGAGGCCCTTGCGGCGCGCCGTCACGTTCTCCACGGAGACCGTCGAGCGGATCTTGAACGTGCCGCGGCCGGTCTCGTACGCGTCCCTGATGCCGGACAGGCCGACGATCCGGCCGCCCGTCGGCAGGTCGGGCCCGGGAACGAACTTCATGAGCGTGTCGAGGTCCGCGCCCGGGTGTCGGATCAAGTGCCGCGCGGCGGCGATCACTTCACCCAGGTTGTGTGGCGCCATGTTAGTCGCCATGCCGACCGCGATGCCCGACGAGCCGTTCACCAGCAGGTTCGGGTACGCCGCCGGGAGGACGAGCGGCTCCTGCTCCTGGCCGTCGTAGTTCGAGACGAAGCCGACCGTGTTCTCGTCGATCGACTCAGTCATCAGGCTCGCGGCGGCGTCCGGACGGCACTCCGTGTACCGCATGGCGGCCGGGCGGTCGTCGTTGCCCAGGGAGCCGAAGTTCCCGTGCCCGTCCACCAGCGGGACGCGCATGGAGAACGGCTGGGCGAGGCGCACCAGTGCGTCGTAGATCGACGAGTCGCCATGGGGGTGCAACTTACCCATGACCTCGCCGACGACGCGGGCACACTTCACGTAGCCGCGCTCGGGGCGCAGGCCCATCTCGTTCATCTGGTAAACGATCCGACGGTGGACGGGCTTCATCCCGTCGCGGGCGTCGGGCAGGGCGCGTGAGTAGATGACCGAGTACGCGTACTCCAGGTAGGAGCCCTGCATTTCGTCGACCACGTCGACGTCGAGGATCTTCTCCTCGAAGTCGTCGGGCGGCGGGGTCTTCGTGCTGCGGCGGGCCATCGCGGCTGCGGCTCCTTCACCTACAAGAACGGTTACATGAACGGGAACTGTCGCGGACCATTGTGGACCGCCGCACTGACAACGCCGCTCGCGGCCCTTCAGTACCGGGTGTCGCACGGCCCCGGGAGGGCCGCCTGCTCGCTCACGGCGTAGCTCCGGCGGGAACTTCGCCAGGTGCCAGCACGCTTGCATACAGTGGCAGCACTTGCAGCAGTTCAGTGTTCCAGGACCTGCCGCAGTCCAGAGCTCACTGCGTATTCGCGTTGCACCGCGATCGAAGGGACGTACATGCCCATGGGTCACACGGCCACCGCCGAGGCCGGCTCCGGCGGCCTGACAGCGACCGAGCACCGGCTGGCCAACGGCCTGCGTGTGGTGCTCTCCGAGGATCATCTGACCCCGGTCGCGGCGGTCTGCCTCTGGTACGACGTCGGCTCGCGCCACGAGGTCAAGGGCCGTACGGGCCTGGCTCACCTCTTCGAGCACCTGATGTTCCAGGGCTCGAAGCAGGTGCACGGCAACGGGCACTTCGAGTTCGTCCAGGGCGCGGGCGGCTCGCTCAACGGTACGACGAGCTTCGAGCGCACCAACTACTTCGAGACCATGCCCGCCCACCAACTGGAGCTCGCGCTGTGGCTGGAGGCGGACCGCATGGGCTCGCTCCTGACGGCCCTCGACGACGAGTCGATGGAGAACCAGCGGGACGTCGTGAAGAACGAGCGACGCCAGCGCTACGACAACGTGCCCTACGGCACCGCGTTCGAGAAGCTGACCGCCCTCATGTACCCCGAGGGGCACCCGTACCACCACACGCCCATCGGCTCCATGGCCGACCTGGACGCGGCCACCCTTGAAGACGCGCGGAACTTCTTCCGCACCTACTACGCGCCCAACAACGCGGTGCTGTCGATCGTCGGCGACATCGACCCCGAGGCGACGCTCGCCTGGGTCGAGCGGTACTTCGGCTCCATCCCCGGCCACGACGGCAAGCCCGCCCCGCGCGACGGCGCGCTCCCGGAGGTCATCGGCGAGCAGCAGCGCGAGGTCATCGAGGAGGAGGTACCGGCACGCGCCCTGATGTCCGCCTACCGGCTCCCGCAGGACGGCACGCGTGCGTGCGACGCCGCCGACCTCGCCCTCACCGTTCTGGGCGGCGGCGAGTCCTCGCGCCTGTACAACCGGCTCGTACGCCGTGACCGCACCGCCGTGGCGGCCGGTTTCGGTCTGCTGCGCCTCGCCGGAGCGCCCTCCCTGGGCTGGCTGGACGTGAAGACCTCCGGAGACGTCGAGGTGCCGGTCATCGAGGCTGCCGTCGACGAGGAGCTCGCCCGGTTCGCCGAAGAGGGCCCGAGCCCCGAGGAAATGGAGCGCGCCCAGGCCCAGTTGGAGCGTGAGTGGCTGGACCGCCTGGGCACGGTCGCAGGACGCGCGGACGAGCTGTGCCGCTACGCCGTCCTGTTCGGTGACCCGCAGCTCGCCCTGACCGCCGTGGGGCGCGTCCTGGACGTGACCGCCGAGGACGTCCAGGAGATCGCCAAGGCGTGCCTGCGCCCCGACAACCGCGCGTCCCTCGTGTACGAGCCGACCGCGCCCGCCGACACCGAGAACGCCGAGAACGCTGAGGAGGCGGGCCAGTGACCGAGCAGCTCGCGAACATGGACTTCCACCCCCGGCCGCAGGCGGGCGAGCCCAAGCCCTGGGCGTTCCCGGCCCCGGAGCGCGGCGCGCTCCCCAATGGGTTGACGGTGCTGCGCTGCCACCGGCCCGGCCAGCAGGTCATCGCCGTGGAGGTGCACCTGGACGCGCCGCTGGACGCCGAACCGAAGGGCCTCGACGGCGTCGCGACGATCATGGCGCGGGCCTTCAACGAAGGCACCGACAAGCACTCCGCCGAGGAGTTCGCCGCTGAGCTGGAGCGCTGCGGCGCCACGATGGACGCGCACGCCGACCACCCCGGCGTCCGTGCCTCCCTCGAAGTGCCGGCCTCCCGGCTCGCCAAGGGCCTCACCCTCCTGGCCGACGCCCTGCGCGCCCCTGCCTTCGACGACAGCGAGATCGAGCGCCTCGTCCGCAACCGGCTGGACGAGATCCCGCACGAGAGCGCCAACCCGGCCCGGCGCGCCGCCAAGGAGCTCTCCAAGCAGCTCTTCCCGGCCGACGCGCGCGTGTCGCGCCCGCGCCAGGGCACCGAGGAGACCGTCTCGGCCATCGACGCGGTGGCCGTGCGTGCCTTCTACGACCGGCACGTACGCCCCGCCGCCGCGACGGCCGTCGTCGTGGGTGACCTGACGGGCGTCGACCTGGACGCCCTGCTCGCCGACACGCTCGGCGCCTGGACGGGCGACACCGCGGAGCCGCGCCCCGTGCCGCCGGTCGTCGCCGACGACACCGGCCGCGTGATCATCGTGGACCGCCCCGGCGCTGTGCAGACGCAGTTGCTCATGGGGCGGGTCGGACCGGACAAGCACGACCGTGTGTGGCCCGCGCAGATCCTCGGCACGTACTGCCTGGGCGGCACTCTCACGTCGCGCCTGGACCGCGTACTGCGCGAGGAGAAGGGCTACACCTACGGAGTGCGGTCCTTCGCCCAGGTGCTGCGCTCCGCGCCCGACGGCAGCGGCGCCGCGATGCTCGCCATCAGCGGCTCGGTGGACACGCCGAACACCGGGCCCGCGCTCGACGACCTGTGGAAGGTCCTGCGCACGCTCGCGGCCGAGGGGCTCACGGACGCCGAACGGGACACCGCCGTACAGAACTTGGTGGGTGTGGCCCCACTGAAGTTCGAGACCGCGGGGGCCGTCGCGAGCACCCTCGCCGACCAGGTCGAGCAGCACCTGCCGGACGACTTCCAGGCGCAGGTGTACCGGCAGCTGGCCGCCACGGGCACCGTGGAGGCCACGGCCGCCGTCGTGAGCGCGTTCCCCGCGGACCGCCTGGTGACGATCCTGGTGGGCGACGCCGAGCAGATCGAGGAGCCGGTGAAGGCGCTCGGTATCGGCGAGGTCACTGTGGTCGCGGGCTGAGTTCGTCTCCCGCGGCACGTCCGAAGCCCCGGCGCCGCTCCCGGCAGCCGGGGCTTCGTGGTGTCGGTCACGATCACCCCCAATCACCACACGTTCCCAAATGTCCGTATTGGCGTAGTGGTTGCCTGTCTGCCCTGTGGCGTGCGCTACAAAAGTCGGGTTCTGTTTGTTGATTCAAAGACGCCCCGCTTAGCGTTCCCTCCGGCTGTTCGCCAGACGTACGTCGCGCCCGCGACACCGGACAGTCATCGCCGAGTCCCCGTGGTGCGAGCCAGGGGAGCCGGGGACCCACCGAAGTCCCTGGGGTGAATCGGGCGCTCTTCCCGCAAGGGGAGGGGCCCGTAGGAGACCTTCCTGCTCCGAACCCGTCAGCTAACCCGGTAGGCGAGAAGGAAGGAAAGGACCAGCCACTTCATGGGGTTCACCCGTGCCACCGGGAAGCACCGCCGTCCCAGCCGCCTGACGCGCACCACCGCTCAGTTCGCGGGCGTCGCCGCCATCACCACGACGGGCGTGGTGGGTGGCCTCGCCGCTCCCGCCCTCGCCGCCGACACCGCGACAGCGCCGCACGACGGCCTCACGCAGGCCGTCGCCATCGGCGACTCCCTGGCCGAGCAGATCGACGCGCAGGCCACCGCGCAGCAGAAGGCCGCCGCCAAGGCGAAGGCCGAGGCCGAGGCCAAGAAGAAGGCCGAGGAGGCCAAGCGCAAGGCCGAGGCGGAGGCCAAGAAGCGGGCCGCCGAGAAGGCCGAGAAGGAGCGCGAGGCCAAGGAGCGCGCCGCTCGCGAGGCCGAGCGCAAGCGCCTGAACAGCTTCGTGTCGCCGATCTCCGGCTCGTACGTCTCCACCGCCTACCAGGCCGGCAGCGGACTCTGGTCCTCCGGAAGCCACACCGGCATCGACTTCCACGCCTCCAGCGGCACTTCGGTGCACGCGGTCGGCATGGGCACCGTCGTCGAGGCCGGCTGGGGCGGCGCGTACGGCAACAACGTCGTGATCAAGATGAAGGACGGTACGTACACCCAGTACGGTCACATGTCCTCGATCGGCGTCTCCGTCGGCCAGGACGTCACCCCCGGCGAGCAGATAGGCCTCTCCGGAGCCACCGGCAACGTCACGGGCCCGCACCTCCACTTCGAGGCCCGTACCGGCCCCGACTACGGCTCGGACATCGACCCCGTCGCGTACCTGCGCCAGCACGGTGTGAACGTCTGACCCGCAAGACCCCACGCACGCGAAAGCCCCGGCTCACCGAGCCGGGGGGTTGGCGTGGGGGGGGTGGCGTTGGCGAAAAAAAATACCCGGGTTCATTGCCCGCGGCGGGAATTCAAGTACGGGG